>PTKA01000282.1 GCA_002937525.1 Alphaproteobacteria bacterium MarineAlpha10_Bin3 | reverse complement strand
TGATGGTACATGCGGTTGCCGACGAAGCCGTCGCAAATGCCGACCAAAACGCCCGCCTTGCCCAACCGGCGGGCCAGTTTCATCACCGTGGCGATGGTCTGATCCGAGGTTTTGGCCCCGCGCACCGTTTCCAACAGCCGCATGACGTGGGCGGGGCTGAAAAAATGCGTGCCGATGACCTTGTCCGGCCGTCCCGTGGCCTGGGCGATCTCGTCAACGTTGAGGGTCGACGTGTTGGTGGCGAGGATGGCGTCCGGCTTGCACGCCTTGTCCAGATCCTTGAACACTTGTTTTTTCAGCGCCATGTCCTCGAACACCGCCTCGATGACAATATCGGCGTCGCCGATAGCGGCATAGTCCAGCACCGGGTCGATCAGGGCCATGCGGGTTTCCAGCGCATCGGCGGCCAGGCTGCCGCGCTTCACGCTGGTTTGGTAATTGCCCCGGATTTTGGCCACGCCCCGGTCGAGCGCGTCCTGGTTGGCTTCCAGAAGTTTGACCGGAATCCCGGCATCGGCGAACACCATGGCGATGCCGCCGCCCATCGTGCCGGCGCCGATGACGGCGGCGCTGGCGATATCGCGGGCTGGTATGTCGCGGCCGATATCGGGGATCTTGTTAGCCAGGCGTTCGGAGAAGAAGGCGAACCGCAAAGCCTTGGCTTCGTCGCCATTGACGAGTTCCTGGAACAATTCGCGCTCGCGCTTGACGCCTTCGTCGAACGGCAGCTCGACCGCCGCCTCGACGCAGCGGATACATTGATAGGGGGCGATCTGGTTGCGCGCCTTGCGCGCGATCTTCTTGCGCATGGCGTCGAACATGCCGGGGTCTTGCCTGGCTTCGGCCAGTTTCTCGTCATTGTCGCGGATCTTGGGAACTGGCCGGACATCGGCGATATTCTGCGCGAAGGCGATGGCGGAATCCAGCAGGCTGGCATCGGGTACCACCGCATCGACGATACCCAGTTCGCCGGCTTCGGAGGCCGGGACATGCCGCCCGCTGACGATAATATCGAGCGCCGCCCTGGGGCCGATCAACCGGGGCAGGCGCTGGGTTCCAGCACCGCCCGGCAGGATGCCGATCAGGACTTCCGGCAAGCCGACCTTGGCGCTTTCCACCGCGATCCGGTAATGGCAGGCCATCGCCGTTTCCAGCCCGCCGCCCAGCGCATAGCCGTGAATGGCGGCGACGATCGGCTTGTCGCTGGCCTCGATGATATCCCGGTAGTTGCTGGCAGCGGCGCTGCGCGCCTTGCCGAGATGCTTGATATCGGCACCGGCGATGAAGCTACGGCCGGCCCCGATCAGGACCATCGCCGTCACCTCGTCATCGGCGAGGCCCGCTTTGACCCCGGCGACGATGCCTTCCGGCACGCCGGGACTGAGCGCATTGACCGGCGGATTGTCCACCGTGATGATTCCAACGCTACCTTGTTTCGAAAATCCGACCAGATCGGCCATGGTAATCTCCCGTGATGACGTTGTTTTGCCGGCATTGTATGGTCCGCCGCCGGGCCGCGAAAGCCGCCCGGTCTAATAATTCACCGACGTCGCCGAACCGCCGTCCACGGCAATCGATTGTCCGGTTACGATGTCCGCCATCGGGGAACAGAAGAACAAAGCCACCTGGGCGATGTCTTCGGGTTGGATCAGCCGGCCCATGGGAATTTCGGCGATGCTTTGCCGCTCGATTTCGTCCAGGCTGACATTGGCGTCCTTGGCCCGGCGCTTGAAGCCGCCTTGCATCCGTTCGGTAACGGTCGCGCCCGGATGAACGCAGTTGACGGTGATGTTGTGCGCCGCCACATGGCCGGAAAACTGCTTGGTGAAATTGGCGACGCCGGCATTGACGATGCCGTTGGTGACGCGCAAGGGCGCGGTTATGCGCGCCGTCATGCCGCCGATATTGACGATGCGGCCCCAGCCTTGCGCTTTCATAGGGGGCAGGACCTCGCGGGCGCAGCGGATATAGGCCATCAGCTTGACGTTGATGTGATAGCACCAGTTTTCGTCGGTCTGTTCGTCGAATGGCGCGCTCAGCGACGTAACCGCGTTATTGACCAGGATGTCGATGCGCCCGGCGGCGGCTTGCGCTTGGCGCACGAAACGCTGGATATCCTCCAGCCGGCTGACATCCGCCTCGACCGGCCAGGCCTTGACGCCCAGCGCCCGGATATCGGCCGCGGTTTGGTCCAGGGTTTCGCGCGTGCGCCCGCAAAACGCGATATTCACCCCTTGCCCGGCGAGCGCCAGGGCAATCGCCCGGCCAATACCCCGGCTGCCGCCGGTTATCAGCGCGACGCGCTGCTGCAAGCCAAAATCCATCCCTAATCCTTTCGCTGTTCAAATGCATTGGCGACGTATTTGGCCAGCGCGGCGACCGATTGCGCTATATCCAGCGCCCCGGTATCGACGGTGAATTCCGGCGCTTCGGGGGCTTCATAGGGGGCCGAGATGCCGGTGAAATCGGGAATTTCCCCCCGGCGCGCCTTCCGGTAAAGCCCTTTGGGGTCGCGCCGCTCGCAGATCGACAGATCCGCGTCGATAAATATCTCGTGGAAATCCTCGCTGGACGCAGTGCGCGCGGTCTCGCGGTCGTTGCGGTAGGGCGAGATAAAGGCGGTGATCACGATCAGCCCGGCATTCGCGAACCACGCCGCGATTTCGCCGATGCGGCGGATATTCTCGGTCCGGTCGGCGGGTGAAAATCCCAGATTCGATGACAGGCCATGGCGGACATTGTCGCCATCCAGCACATAGACATTGTACCCGGCATTGAAAAGCCGCCGTTCCAATTCGGTCGCCAGGGTCGATTTACCCGAACCCGAGAGCCCGGTAAACCAGAGCACGCCACCCTTGTGCCCGTTGCGCACGATCCGGTCTTCGCGGGCAATCTGGCTTTCCACCGTGACGATGTTGGTGGATTTGATGAATTTCCGGTCGCTCATACGCGAAAGGTCTCCGATGGGTGTTTAAGATAACGCGCTAGTCACGGCCGTAGGTGTCTTCCAGCCGGACGATATCGTCCTCGCCGACATAATCGCCGACCTGGACCTCGATCAGATGCAGCGGCTCGTCGCCCTTGTTTTCGAGCCGGTGGACGACGCCCTTGGGGATATAGGTCGATTGGTTTTCGCCCAGATCCCAGACTTCCTCGCCGCGGGTAACCGTGCCTGTCCCCTTGACCACGACCCAATGTTCGGAACGGTGCTGGTGCTTTTGCAGCGACAGGATGCCGCCTGGCTTGACGATGATGCGTTTGACCCGAAAGCGCTCGCCCTCGTCGATATCGTTATAGTCGCCCCACGGCCGGAACACGCGGCGGTGATGGATGGCTTCGGTGCGGCCGGCGGCAGCGAGCCGCGCAACCAGGGCTTTCACCTCGCTGGCGCGATCACGCGGCGCGATCAGAACCGCGTCGGCGGTCGAGACGACGATCATATCGTCCAGGCCGATGGCCGCGATCAGGCGGCCGTCGTCGCCGCGAAAATAACAGTCATGGACGTCGTGCAGCAGCGTGTCGGCCAGCAAGGCGTTGCCGTCTTCGTCCTTTTGCGCCAGATCCCACAGCGCCGGCCAATCGCCGACATCGTTCCAGCCGATCGAAACCGGAATGACGGCGGCCCGGCTGGTCTTTTCCATTACCGCGTAATCGATCGATTGCGCCG
>PTKA01000281.1 GCA_002937525.1 Alphaproteobacteria bacterium MarineAlpha10_Bin3 | reverse complement strand
CATTGCAGCCGGCGGCGCAGTGATCCTGGGTAGCGCTTTCCACTTCGTTATGGCTGATGCCGTCCTTGCAGGGCACGAAGATCATCGCGGTCGGCGCGACCCCGGCCATATAGATCGCGTCATGGCCGGCACCGCTGACGATATCCATATGCGCCAGACCGGCGGCCTGCGCCGCGCCGCGCACCGCCGCCACGCATTGCGCATCGAACGGGGTCGCATCGAACGACCAGATCTGTTCCAGCGCCAGGTCCAGCCCGTTCGCATCGGCCGCCGCGCCGGCCGCATCGCGCAACGCTGTGTCCATTTCGGCCAGCCGTGCATCGTCCGGGTGGCGCAGATCGACGGTCAGGAAGACCGCGCCGGGAATGACATTGCGGCTGTTCGGCCGGGAGACGATCATGCCGGTGGTGGCGCAGGCGCCGGGCTGGAATTCATGCCCGATCCGGTTGACCGCCAGCACGATCGCCGCCGCCCCGACCAGGGCGTCGCGCCGCACCGCCATCGGCGTCGGCCCGGCATGGCTTTCCTGACCGGTCAGGTTGATCTCGTACCAGCGCTGGCCCTGGGCGCCGGTGACAACGCCGACTGGCTTGCCGGCGGCTTCCAGGATTGGCCCCTGTTCGATATGGGCTTCGAAATAGGCGCCGATTTCGCGGCCGCCACAGCCTTCGCCGTCATAGCCGATGCGGGCCAGTTCCTGGCCCATGGTCAGGCCGTCGGCGTCGGTGATCGCGAGGGAGTCCGCTAGCGCGAAGACGCCGGCAAAGGTCCCCGACCCGACCATGGCGGGGGCGAACCGGCTGCCCTCTTCATTGGTCCACACCACGACTTCAATCGGCGCTTCGGTCTGGAAATCGGCGTCGTTGAGGGCGCGCACCACTTCAAGACCGGCCAGCACGCCGTAAGCGCCGTCGTATTTGCCGCCGGTCGGCTGGCTGTCGAGATGGCTGCCGGTCACGATCGGCGGCAGCGTATTGTCGCGGCCCGGACGCCGGGCAAAGATGTTGCCCATCGCATCGTGGCTGACGGTGCAGCCCGCGTCTTCGCACCAGCGCGTAAATAACTGGCGCGATTCGCGATCCAGATCGGTC
This sequence comes from Alphaproteobacteria bacterium MarineAlpha10_Bin3, assembly GCA_002937525.1. Lineage (GTDB taxonomy): Bacteria > Pseudomonadota > Alphaproteobacteria > UBA8366 > MarineAlpha4-Bin1. The sequence goes on along the minus strand of PTKA01000281.1, from coordinate 2,589 downwards.
AGCGCCAGCCGGTTGACCCCGCCCTTCGCGGTGGCGCCGATCCGCGCCATCTCCATCAGGCTTTGCCACAGCCGTGCTGCGTCGATACGAAGATTCTTTCCCCGGTCCGCCATCGTTGCGATCCTCCCGTGAAATTTTGTACTAGCCGCCGACGATCAAGCGGTAATCCGGCGTCGTGTTGAGCGGACAGGAATAAACATACTCGCCCGGCTTCAGGGTTACCTTGTACTCCAGCGTCTTGCCCGTGGTCATTCCGCCGCCGGAAATGCTGGTCTTGGTCAGCTTGTGAACCGGGTTGGCCCAGTTGTAGCCCTTGCTGCGCAGCCAGAAACCAAGCGAATAGGGCACGTCCTTGTTGGTAACCCGGAAGATATACTCGCCGGGTTTCAGGCGCAGCGGCGTTGCTTCGGCCAGCCGGGCGGCGCCTGATTTGGCGTTGACCGCCTCGCAATCGGCCTTACGGGTGGCCGTGAAATTACGGTCGATGCCGTTTTCCGCCTCAACGAACTGGCACGCAACCTGCGTCAAGACGACGACCGTCGGCTGCGCCGCCACACGCGGCGCCGAAATTGCGGCGACCGCCAGCCCGGCAACCGCGCCAAGTCCCGCCAGACAAAGCCGCTTCGCGATGTTCCACATATCCAAATCTCCCGCAATCGCATGCACTGGGGAAACTTACACCAGGGAACTGCCACGGCACCATGCTTCCGGCCAAAAGGCAGCCATGCTAAAATTTTGCCCGGTCGGAAGGGCATTGTTCGGGGGATTGAACGTAAATGGCGAATTTACGCGACCTGATCGCCGGCGCGATACCGATTATTCTTTATCCGATGGCCGTTCTTTGGTTTGTATCGGTGGCGGTGCAGGCCCGAATACGCCTTCAGGAGACAACCCACCCATGCCGGATCATTGCGTGAAACATCTTGCCGTCCTGCTGCCGCTGGCCGACGCCGCCGCCATCGTCGATCATGCGCTGCGGATCGGCCAGAAGAACGGCATGTTGCCGCTGACCGTTGCCGTTTTGGACAGCGGCGGGAATCTGCTGGCCTTTCAACGCGAAGACGGCTCCGGCATCCTGCGGGCCGACATTGCGGCGGGCAAGGCCTGGGGTGCGCTGGGCATGGGAATTTCCAGCCGCACGATCCGCGACCGGCTGGGCGACCGGCCCGCCTTTCAGGCGGCGTTGGCCGCTGCTTCCCAGGGCCGCTTCGTTCCGGTGCCCGGCGGCGTGTTAATCTGCCGCAACGACAACGCTGTCATCGGCGCGGTCGGTATCAGTGGCGACGCCTCCGACAAGGATGAATATTGCGCCATCGAAGCCATCAAGGCGGTGGGCCTGACCGCGCGTCCCGAGGCGCCGGCCGATAACTGGCGGAACGCGGGGCTGTAATCCGCCATGCGCGCGGTAGAGGGAAACCTGTTCACGGACCTGGCGGATTCGATCCGCGAGGAAGATTTTTCCACTCTGCTCGCAACCCGGCATATCAAGCTGGTGCGGATCGTTTCCACCGGCCAGGCGACGCCTTAAGGCGAATGGCACGATCAGGACAAGGCCGAATGGGTCGTGCTGCTGCGCGGATGCGCTGGCTTGAGATTCGAAGATGAGGCGGAAATCCGCATTTTGCGGCCCGGCGATTTCATCGACATCCCGGCCCATCGCCGGCATCGCGTCGAATGGACGGATGCCAGCGAACCCACCGTCTGGCTGGCCCTGTATTACCAGGACGGGCCAAAACCGGATCCAAGCTAACGCTGGCAATCCGTCCCGGGGAGGATGCGATGTTGAAGGGAAAAGCGGCACTGGTGACGGGATCGACCCGGGGGATCGGCGAGGCCGCAGCCTGGCTTGAATAGCCGCCGGCGGAGCGGATTGGTTTACGGGGCGTCGGTCGCGAAAACGCGGTCGCGGGGCTGGGACTTGAACTCGACGATATTGCCGCAGCCATCGGGCAGCATCATGATGTGCTGTTCGGCCGGCTTGCCGGCGAACGACAGCCGTGGCGAAAGGCGGAACGTCATGTTTCTGGCGACCAACCGCCGTTCCATTTGAATCCAGGCGTCGAGCGGCAGGATCACGCCAAAATGGCGCAGCGGCGCCGTATCGCCATCGGACTCGATGACGCCGTTGGTCTCTGCGGCGGCGCGCGGCGCCAGATGGGCGACGATATGGTGGCCGAAAAAATTTATGTCGAAACGGCCCCGCGTCGCGCGCCCGGCCTTGCAGCCAAGCGCGTCGATATAGAACGCCTTGGCGCGGTCCAGATCGTCAACCGGAATGGAGAGGTGAAATAGCGCTTCCATGGATTGCGGCTCCCGATAGGGGATTATACGACCAATTAATCTTCGCTCACGGATTTACTTTGTCGCACCCAGCCGTTGCAAGGCAAGGCTGGCCAGCGCGGTGATGGCGGCGAAGACGGCGAAGGTTACGGCGTATCCAGTGGCCGTTATCAGGGCGCTGGCCAGCAGCGGGCCGGCGACGATGCCGGTAAATACGTATAACTGGCCCCCGCCGGCGGCCTCCGCCGTGCGGCTGATACTTTCAAATTGCCCCTGGACAGTGACAAAACCCGGTTATCGTCCGATATA
>PTKA01000280.1 GCA_002937525.1 Alphaproteobacteria bacterium MarineAlpha10_Bin3 | reverse complement strand
GGTGGCCTATTTGGCGGTTCTGCTGACCCTGCTCGACAAGGATATTCCCACGCTGACGCTGATCTTCGTGGCCTATTGTCTGGCCGGCAGCCTCAGCCAGATTGTCGCGACCCTGATGTTGATCTATCTATTTTCGCTGCGCAATTTTGCGGTCGGGACGACCTATGCGCGGACCGAAGCATTCCTGACCGCCGTCGTTGGCGCGTTATTCTTTGGCGAATTCATAAATCTTCTGGGCTGGCTGGCGATCGCCATCAGTGTCGCCGGCGTGGTGATCATCACCGTGGCGCGCACGGCCTATGACCGCGGCGGCGGCGTGGCCGCCCGGCTGATCAATCCATCGGCCGCGGTCGGGCTTACCTCGGGGCTGGGTTTCGCGCTGGCGTCTTTGTTCATCCGCCGGGCAAGCCTGTCGCTGGGCCACGACGGCGTCTTGTTCCCGGCCGCCGTGACATTGGTCACCGTGATCGTCATCCAGTGTACGCTGCTGACCGGCTATCTGCTGTTCGCCCAACGCGCCCAGTTTGCAATCATCGCCCGGCAATGGAAAGTCGGCGTCTTCGTCGGCGCGACCAGTACATTGGGGTCGATCGGCTGGTTCACCGCCTTCACCATGCAGAATGCCGGTTTCGTCAAGGCGCTGGGCCAGATCGAGTTCATCTTTACCCTGGCGATCTCGGTCCTGTTCTTCAAGGAAAAATCCTCGCCCGGCGAAATCGCCGGCATGGCCCTGGTGGTGGCTGGAATCATCGCCCTGCTCACGGCGGCATGACACCGACGGCGATTCCCTTCAATCTCGAATCGCGTTAAACTATCACGGTGGAAATCAAGGGCAGCAGTTGCGCCGCGCTCGCGGTCTTCGTGGCCATGGTGGGCGCGCCGGAAGTGGCGCGCGCCGACGCGATAACGCTTGCGCCGGCGGATTGGGGCTATGGTCTGGCGGTGGTGGCCGCGGCGGGACTTCTTGTATGGTGGCGGTATGCAAGGAGCCGGGCATGGCTGGATTCGGCGCCGGTCGGGCTGGTCTGGTGGTCGCGCCGCCGCAGCGGCGTTACCGGACTGGCCCGCGCGCTGCTTGGCGGCAACGCGCGTATCGACGATATTGCCAGTTCCTTCGAGGGGCGCGATAGCGGTGCGCCCTTCGAAGGCCGGTTCCAGACCAAGGCGGGCCGGGCGCTGCGTCTGACCGGCCAGCGTGCGGGCGGGCGCGACATGCTCTGGATCGCGGCTTCGCATGGTCCCTCCGAAGAAGACAAGGTGCTGCGCGGTGTGCTCGATCTGCTGCCGGTTCCGGTCTGGTGGCGCAATGACGCGTTGCAACTGACCGGCAGTAACGCCGCTTACGCCAAGGCCCTGGACAGCGATATTGCCACGGTCATCGCCCAGGGGCGCGAACTCAGCGCCGACCAGCGCGATGGACGCGCCCTTGCCCGCCGCGCCGCGCACACTGAAAATGCGCAGTCCGAAAGCCGCCATATCGTCGTCGATGGCAGCCGCCGGCTGTATGAATTCACCGAATCGAGACTCAATAGCGAAACGCCCGGCATCGCCGGCTACGCCACCGACGTCACCATGATCGAGGAAGTGCAGTCGGAACTGGCGGCGCATGTCGCCACCCATGCCGAGGTGCTGGAGATGCTCGGCGCCGCGATTTGCATCTTCGGCCCCGACCGGCGGTTGAAGTTCTTCAACACCGCATTTCTTGAATTGTGGCGGATCGACACTGCGGCGCTGAGCGGCGAACCGGCGCTGGACGATATGCTGGAGATGCTGCGCGAGCGGCGGCGCTTGCCCGAATATATCGATTTTCCGGCTTTCAAGCAGGAAAGCGGCGCCCTGTTTCACACCCTCATCGAACCGCGCGAGGAACTGCTGCATCTGCCCGATGAGCGCACCTTGCGGCTGATCATTTCGCCCCATCCGATGGGCGGGCTGCTGTTCGTCTACGAAGACGTCACCGATAATCTGGCGCTGGAACGATCCTACAACACCTTGATTGCGGTGCAGCGCACCACCCTGGACAAGCTGCACGAGGCGGTGGCTGTGTTCGGCGCCGATGGCAGGCTGCGGCTGTGGAATGCCGTGCTGGCAGAGATGTGGAACTTTCCAGATGACGATTCGGTCCTGGACATCCATATCGGCGCATGGATCGAACGCAACAGGGTGCAGTTTGCGCCCGTCGATGACTGGGACGCCCGCAAGCAGAAACTGATCCTGTCGGTGACCGAGCCGGAAGCGGGATCGGGAAGGCTGCGGCTGCTCGACGGCCGGATCATCGATTTCAACCGCGTGCCCCTGCCCGATGGCGGCTGCCTGCTTGGCTATCTCGATGTCACCGACGGCGCCCGGGTGCAGCGCGCGCTGGAAGAACGGAACCTGGCGCTGGAAAACGCCGACCGCTTGAAATCGGATTTCATCGCCAATGTCAGTTACGAGTTGCGGACGCCGCTGAACGCGATCATCGGGTTCACGGAAATCCTCGACCGGCGGTTTTTCGGCGAACTGAATCAGCGCCAGGAAGAATATGTCGACGGGACGTTGCAGGCGTCGAACCATCTGATGGTGCTGATTGACGACATTATCGACCTGGCCACCATTGAAGCCGGCTATTTCGAGCTGGAAACCGCGACGCTGGACGTGCGGAACGCGCTGTCCAATCTGCTGAACGCCTTCCGCAACCGCGCCGCGGCATCGGATCTGACCCTGAATTTCGATTGCCCGGAAGACATCGGAACCATCGTCGCCGACGAAAAGCGGCTGCGCCAGGCACTCTATAATCTGATCGCCAATGCGGTGCGGAATACGCCGAAAGGGGGCACGGTCAGCCTGTCGGCGCGGCGCGAAGCCGACTGTCTGTCCATCGTGGTAACCGACACCGGGCCGGGCATGGCGCGAGATGAAACCGACCGTTTATTCGAGAAATTCGAACGCGGCAGCCGTGACCCGCGCGATCCCGGCGCCGGGCTCGGTCTGGCGCTGGTGAAGAACCTGATCGAATTGCACGGCGGCGCAATCCTTGTCGATGGCGGGCCGGGAAAGGGCATGCGGATCGAATGCCGGGTGCCCCTGGAAGCGGTGCAATCCAAGGAAGAGGCGTCGCTCGGGGCCCCGGCGTGACCGGATCGAAGAGCGCTGCCTTGCTCGTCATCGATTTGCCCGGCGAAGCGGCCACGGCGCGCCTGGCAGGGCGTCTGGCGGCGCTGCTTCGGCCGCGCGACGTGGTGGCGCTTCATGGCGGTCTCGGCACCGGAAAAACCAGCCTCGTCCGGGCGGCGATCCGCACTTTGGGCGACGGCCGCGAGGTCGTGCCGAGCCCGACCTTCACCCTGGTGCAGACGTATGAATTGCCGGAATTCACGCTCTGGCATTTCGATTTGTTCCGGATCAAGGCACCAGAGGACGCCTTCGAGCTGGATATCGAGGAAGCCTTCGCCAGCGGCGTGTCGCTTATCGAATGGCCGGACCGGCTCGGTCAATGGCTGCCGGCGGCGCGGCTCGATATCGCTCTTTCCTTCGCCGGGCCGGGCCGCCGGGCCACGATTTCCGGAAATGGCGGCTGGACGGCGCGAATCGCGGCGCTCGATGACTGACCGGGAGCAGCAGATTACCGCGTTCCTGGCGGCGCAGGGCTGGGGCGGCGCGGCGCGGGCGCCGCTCGCCAACGACGCCTCGTTCCGCCGCTA
>PTKA01000028.1 GCA_002937525.1 Alphaproteobacteria bacterium MarineAlpha10_Bin3 | reverse complement strand
GCCGTGACCCGCAACATGCCCCGGCCCGAAGGATGCGGCAAAGTGATCTCACGGGCGTGCAAGTGAACTTGCCGGGCCAGCGCGTCGGTCGGCAAAAACGCCGCCGCGCCGCCATATTTTCCGTCGCCCAGGATCGGCGTGCCGATCGCCGCCGCATGGACGCGAAGCTGGTGCGTGCGTCCGGTCCGCGGCCAGAACGCAACCCAGGCCAGCCGGTTGCCGGAATTCTCTATGACCGAATAAAGCGTCGTGGCGCGTTTGGCGTCCGGGGCGTCGACCGCGATCCGCCCGCCCGCCTTGCCGATTGCCAAATCGATACGGCCGCGCCGAAGGCTGGGCACGCCGGCGGTGAGCGCCCAGTAGATCTTGCGCACATCCTTGCCCCGGAAGCTGCGTCCCAGTTCGGCCGCCGCCAGCCGGTTGCGCGCCAGCAGCATCACGCCGCTGGTATCGCGGTCCAGCCGGTGCACCAGGCGCGGCCGTTGCGCCGCATCGAAGGTCAGCGCATCGAGCATCGCGTCCAGATGCCGGAAGGTGCCGGTGCCGCCCTGCACCGCCAGCCCGGCCGGCTTGTTGATGGCCAGAACATCGCGGTCGCGGTGAATGACCAGACCTTGGGCGAATTCGATATCCGCCGGGCCGGGTTTGGGCGCCGCGCGTTTGACTTTGGGCTGGGTGCGCAACGGCGGCACCCGGACCGATTGGCCGGCCTGCAACCGCAAGCCGGGTTTGGCCCGGCCGCCATCGACCCGCACCTGGCCGGTGCGCAGCAATTTTTGCAACCGGCCATAGCCAAGGGCCGGATAATGCCGCTTGAACCAGTGGTCGAGCCGGATCGCAGCCTCATCGGCGCTCACTTCGCGGATTTCCACATCGCTCATGCCAGCACCGCGCGCATCAGAACCATCCCGCCGAACAACGCCAGCACCGCCAGGGCGACCGACGCGCCGATATAAATCGCCGCCAGCATAACCTGCCCGCGTTCCAACACGCTCACGACATCCAAGGCGAAGGTCGAAAATGTCGTGAACGCGCCCAGCACGCCGACCGTCAGCAAGGCGCGCAGCTCCGGTGGCGGCGACCAGGCGATAGTCATGGCCTCGACCAGGACGCCCATCAGGAACGATCCCACGATATTGACCAGCAAGATGCCCCACGGAAACCCGGTACCGAGCCAGTGGCCGATCTGGGCCGCCGCGATATAGCGGGCGACGGCGCCAATCGCCCCGCCGGCGGCAATCGCCAGGATCATCTTCATGCGCCGCCATCGCGCTGGCGGGGCCGCTTGGCCCTAAGCTTGGCCCAATAATCCAGGCGCTTGCGCAAATCGCGCTCGAAGCCGCGCTCGACCGGCCGGTAATAGGTGCTGCGCGCCATGGTGTCGGGAAAATAATTCTGGCCGGAAAACGCATCCGGCGCATCATGGTCATAGGCATAGCCGGCACCATAACCCTGATCCTTCATCATCGCGGTCGGCGCATTCAGGATGTGCTTTGGCGGCATCAGCGAGCCGTTCTTTTTGGCGTCGCGCCGCGCCTGACCATAGGCCTTGTAGGCGGCGTTCGATTTGGGCGCGGTCGCCAGATAGATCACCAGTTGGGCCAAAGCCAGCTCCCCTTCGGGCGAGCCGAGCCGTTCATAGGTCGCCCAAGCCGCCACCGCCTGCAAGGCGGCCTGCGGTTCGGCCAGGCCGATATCCTCATAGGAAAACCGCAACAGCCGGCGGGCGATATAGCGCGGGTCCTCGCCGCCATCGAGCATACGGGCGAACCAGTACAAAGATGCGTCGCAATCCGAACCGCGCAGCGATTTATGCAGGGCGCTGATAAGATTGTAATGGCCTTCCTGGCTCTTGTCGTAAATCGGCGCCCGGCGCTGCACCGTGGCGGCCAGCCCGGCCGAATCGAGCGGTTGTTCGATATCCAGCGCGAACAGCTCCTCGGCCAGATTGAACAAAAACCGCCCATCGCCATCGGCCATCGCCTTGAGCGCAATACGGGCCTCGCCGGTCAGCGGTATCGCGCGCCCGTATTCCAACTCGGCGCGGGCCAGCAAGATTTCCAGCGCCGCATCGTCGAGCCGCTTGAGTACGAAGACCTGGGCCCGCGACAGCAACGCCGCATTCAGCTCGAAGCTGGGGTTTTCGGTCGTGGCGCCGACCAGGATCACCGTGCCGTCCTCGACATAGGGCAAGAACCCATCCTGCTGCGCCCGGTTGAAACGATGAATTTCATCGACGAACAACAGCGTGCCCCGGCCATCGGCGCGTAATGCGCGGGCGCGCTCGAACACCTTGCGCAGATCGGCAACACCGGAAAACACGGCCGAAAGCGATTCATATTCCAAATCCGTCTGCGCCGCCAGAAGCCGCGCCATCGTCGTCTTGCCCGACCCCGGCGGCCCCCACAGGATCATCGACGCCAACCGCCCGCCCGCCACCATCCGGCGGACCGCGCCGTCCGGGCCAAGCAGGTGGTCTTGCCCGACAATCGCGGCAAGGTCGGTTGGCCGCAGCCGGTCGGCGAGCGGCCGCGGCGCATCGTTCCCGAACAGGCCGGGCACCGCGGTCATCCCGAAACCTCGAAGCCGATGTCGCGGCCGCCACGGCGCAGAATGATGCGCCAGTCGCGTTGCCGGCGCGATACAATCGCGTCGAGATCGCGGACCCGCGCAATCGGCTCGCCGTTTACGGCGCGGATAATATCGCGCGGCCGGAATCCGAGCCGGGCGGCGGTCGAGCCCGGTTCGATTTTCAACACCATGACCCCGCTCAATTCATCTTCGATCCCCAACTCGGCGCCCAGCGCCGGCGATAGATTGGCCACCGTTGCGCCGGCGAACGGATTGCGGCCATGCAGCAGGGTCAGATTGCGCGGTGGATCTTCGGGCGGCACCACCAGATCGAAGGTCAGCTTCAGCACCTTGGCGCGGCGGATGACCTTGAAGGTGACCGCTTCGCCGATCGGCCGGGTCGCGACGCTGAACCGCAGCGCCTGCACGTCATCGACATCGTACCGGCCAACCGCGACAACGACGTCGCCAGGCCGCAACCCGGCCAGCTTTGCCGGGCCGTTGCGCCGGACCTTTTCGATCAGCACGCCGACCGGCCGCTCCAGTCCCAGCGAACTGGCGATTTCCACCGTGACCGGCTTGCCGGTGAAACCAAGCCACGGCCGCACCAGCGGCTTGCCGGAAACCGCGCTGGCGAGGATCCGGCGCACCATGTTGCTGGGCACCGCGAAGCCGATCCCGAGCGACCCGCCGTTGCGCGAAAATATCGCCGTATTGACGCCGACCAGCTTGCCGTCCATGGCGACCAGCGCGCCGCCGGAATTGCCCGGATTTATCGCCGCGTCGGTCTGAATGAACGACCGAAAATCGCTGACCCCGATCGAGGTGCGCGCCAGCGCGGAAACGATGCCGTTGGTCACCGTCTGGCCAACGCCAAACGGGTTGCCGACGGCCAGGACCAGATCGCCGACTTCCAGCCGGTCGGAATCGCCAAGCACCAGAAACGGGAGTTGCAGACCGACGGTGTCGATCCGCAGCACCGCGATATCGGTACGCTTGTCGGCCAGAACGATCATCGCCGCGAATTCGCGCCGGTCGGACAGGACGACCCGGATTTCCTCGGCCTTGTCGATCACATGATTGTTGGTGACGATCAAACCGTCGGCCCGCAGGATGACGCCGGACCCGAGCGATTTTTCGACCCGCTGGCGCGTGAAACCGCCGAACAGCCGCTTGAAGACCGGATCGTCGAACAGAAAATTACCGCGTTGCCGGGCCACCCGGCGTTTGGCGTAAATATTGACCACCGCCGGCGCCACCGCCTTGACCAACGGCGCGTAACTCAGCGTGATCTGTTCGCGGCTTTGCGGCACCGACTGGGCCGCGGCCGGCGCCAATGCGAACAGGATCAGCGCCGAAACCACGGCCAAGCGGACGAATCCATGCATCGCTACACTCATGGTTGGTATGTAAACATTTGCAAGCTAATTGCAAAGGGCGGCCCGAAGACCGCCCCTGAACGCGCCGCAGCAATAAAGGCGCTGTCTATTCTTCGTCCTCAAAAATTTCGGGCGGCGGGCCGGAATCCTGGCCCCTGGCGTCTTCGTCGCGCTCGACCAGTTCGATGACCGCCATCGGCGCCGAATCGCCATACCGAAAGCCCGCCTTCAACACGCGCGTATAGCCGCCATGGCGTTCAGCGTAACGCGGGGCCAGGGTCTCGAACAGTTTGGCCGTGGCTGCTTCGTCGCGCAACTGGGCGAAGACCCGGCGCTTGGCGTGCAGGCTGTCGCGTTTGCCCAGCGTAATCAGTTTATCGACGATGGGGCGCAACTCCTTGGCCTTGGGCAAGGTGGTCTTGATCTGCTCATGCTTTAGCAGCGCGACCGCCATATTGGCGAACATCGCCTTACGGTGGCTGCTGGTTCGGTTCAGTTTCCGTCGGCTCATGCGATGGCGCATGACACTACTCCTAATTTAACTTTTCAATTACCGGGCGAACCGGCCGACTAGTAGGGTTCTTCGAGCTTGCGCACCATGTCTTCGATGTTTTCCGGCGGCCAGGTGTCGATTTCCATGCCAAGATGGAGCCCCATTTGTGTCAGCACCTCCTTGATTTCATTCAAGGATTTGCGGCCGAAATTGGGCGTGCGAAGCATTTCCGCTTCGGTTTTCTGCACCAGATCGCCGATATAGACGATGTTGTCGTTCTTGAGGCAGTTCGCCGAACGCACCGACAATTCCAACTCGTCCACCTTGCGCAGCAGATTGCGGTTGAAGGGCAGATCCGATTCCGTTTCTTCCTGGGCGCGGGATTCCGGCTCCTCGAAATTAATGAAAAGCTGGAGCTGGTCCTGCAGGATGCGCGCGGCATAGGCAACCGCGTCATCCGGCGTGACCACGCCATTGGTTTCGATTTCCATCGACAGCTTGTCGTAATCGGTGACCTGTCCGACGCGGGTATTTTCGACCTTGTAGGACACTTTGCGGATCGGGCTGAACACCGAGTCGATCGGGATCAGGCCGATCGGCGCGTCTTCGGGCCGGTTCTGGGTCGCCGGAACATAGCCGACCCCCGTTTCCACGGTCATTTCCATCGCGATCCGCGCCCCTTCGTCGAGCGTGCAGATCACCCAGTCCGGGTTCATCACCTCGATATCAGGGCCGGTTTCGATCTGCGCGGCCGTCACGACGCCTGGACCATCGGCTTCGAGGCTGATGCGTTTGGGGCCTTCGCCGTGCAGCCGCAGGGCCAGCGCCTTGATATTGAGCACGATGTCGGTCACGTCCTCGCGAACGCCGGGGATCGACGAGAATTCGTGCAACACCCCTTCGATCTGCACCGAAGTGACCGCAGCACCGTGCAGCGACGACAGCAAGATGCGCCGCAGCGCGTTGCCCAAGGTCAGCCCAAAACCGCGCTCCAACGGTTCGGCGACAACCGTCACGGCGTTGGCGTCCTCTTTGCGGGGCTCGATATTCAGCTTATTGGGCTTGATAAGCGATTGCCAATTTTTCTGGATCACGGAAGCAACCTTTCGTCTCAATTCACCGCATCGACGCTACTGCGCGGATGCGGTGAAACCACGTTCAAATCTTCGCTTGGTGCCGCGGCGCGGCCCGCCAGGACGGCGTTACACGCGCCGCCGCTTGGGTGGCCGGCAGCCATTATGCGGGATCGGCGTCACGTCGCGGATGGAGGTGATGGTAAATCCAGCCGCCGACAATGCGCGCAATGCCGATTCGCGGCCGGACCCCGGACCGCGGATACAGACTTCCAGCGTTTTCATGCCGTGTTCCTGCGCCTTGCGCGCGGCGTCTTCGGCCGCCATCTGGGCCGCATAGGGCGTCGATTTGCGACTGCCGCGAAACCCCTGGCTTCCCGCCGAAGACCACGAAATCGTGTTGCCCTGTAAATCGGTGATGGTAATCATCGTATTGTTGAACGTCGCGCTGACATGCGCCACGCCCGAGGTGATGTTCTTGCGTTCGGCGCGCCGAACCCGTGTTGTGCCCTTCGCCATTGGCTCTCGTCCTTATCCTAAAACTTTTTTCTTGCCCGCGATTGCGCGCGCCGGTCCCTTGCGCGTGCGCGCATTGGTATGGGTCCGCTGGCCGTTGACCGGCAACCCCTTGCGGTGGCGCACGCCGCGATAACAGCCCAAATCCATCAGCCGCTTGATATTCATCGCGGTTTCACGGCGCAGATCGCCTTCGACGATATGATGCGCGTCGATAATCTCGCGTATGCCGATGGCTTCCTGATCGGTCAGTTCCTGCACCCGCCGTTCCGGCGGTATATCGCACATCCGGCAGATATCCATCGCCTTCTTGCGGCCGATGCCAAATATATAGGTCAGCGCGATACTGACCGGTTTCTGTGTCGGAATATTCACGCCTGCAATCCGCGCCACGCTCCGCACTCCTTCGATTCTAGAGACTAATCCGCCGGAAAAACAATAACCGCCCCGTGCCGCGCGCCGCCGAAATAAGGCGCGCATTTATATTTCAAAGCATTGGACTGTCAATCATTGCGCCGGGGACAATACCTCTTTTAGTTGCCGCGTTACATCGTCCAGATCCTTCGATCCGTCGATGCTCTTCAAAATGCCGCGCGCCCGGTAGTAGGGCAATATCGGCCTGGTTTCCTGCTGATAAATATCGAGCCGGGTGCGAACCCGGTCCTCCTTATCATCGGCGCGCCGGATGAAATCACTCGAACCGCAGCGGTCGCAAACGCCTTCGATCCGGGGCAGTTTATAGGAATCATGATAGCCTTCGCCGCATTCGCCGCATTCGAAGCGGCCGGTCAGCCGTTTCACCTGCAAATCGGCATCGATTTTTATTTCGATCACATGATCCAGCGACAGACCCTTTTCGCGCAAGAGAACGTCGAGCGCCTCGGCCTGCGCGATGGTGCGCGGGAAACCGTCCAGGATAAACCCGTTGGCGCAATCCGGCTGGTCGATGCGGTCCGACACCAGGGCGATCACCACATCGTCGGGCATCAGGTTGCCGGCCTCGACCAGCGTTTTCGCCTTCAGTCCAAGTTCGGTTTTCGAGGCGATCGACGCGCGCAGCAAGGCGCCGGTCGATAACTGGACGACACCGAACGCTTCATCGATACGCTTTGCCTGCGTCCCCTTGCCAGCGCCGGGTGGGCCAATCAGGATCATGATCACCGACGCCTCCCGCGCAGTTTGGATTTTTTTATCAGCCCTTCATATTGATGCGCCAGCAGATGCGAATGAACCTGCGTCACGGTGTCCATCGTCACCGAGACAACGATCAGCAGACTGGTGCCGCCGAAATAGAACGGCACCCCATATTGCGAAATCAGGATTTCCGGCAAGATGCACACGATCGCCAGATAACCAGCCCCCGCCACCGTCAGCCGGGTCAGCACATAGTCGAGATAATTGGCGGTATTCTTGCCCGGACGGATGCCGGGGATGAAGCCGCCATATTTTTTCAGATTATCCGCCGTATCGGCCGGATTGAACACGATCGCGGTATAGAAGAACGCGAAGAACACGATCATCGACACATACACGCCCAGATACAGCGGCTGGCCGCGGCCGAGCATCGCCGTCACGGTGCCGAGCCAATCCGGCCCCTGGCCACCGCTGAGGCCGGCGACGGTCAGCGGCATGAGCAGAATCGAACTGGCGAAAATCGGTGGAATGACGCCGGCGGTATTGAGTTTGAGGGGCAAATGCGAGGATTCGCCGCCGAACATCTTGTTGCCCATCTGGCGCTTGGGATACTGGACGATGAGACGCCGTTGCGCCCGTTCGATGAAGACGATGAAAGCGATCACGATAACCGCCATGATGAACAGGAATATGATGAAGATCGTCGATAGCGCGCCGGTGCGGCCAAGTTCCAGCGTGCCCGCCAGGGCCGACGGCAGGTTGGCGACAATGCCGGAGAAGATAATCAGCGAAATACCGTTGCCGACGCCGCGCTGGGTGATCTGTTCGCCCAGCCACATCAGGAAGATCGTGCCGCCAACCAGGCTGATAACCGTGGTGGCGCGGAAGAACATGCCGGGATTATCGACCGCCGCCCCGGCCGAACTGCTCAAACCTTCCAGCCCGACGGCGATGCCGTATCCTTGCACCGTGGCCAGCAGCACGGTCCCGTAACGGGTGTATTGATTGATCTTTTTGCGGCCCGGTTCGCCTTCTTTCTTCAGCGCTTCGAGTTTGGGCGAGACCGCCGTCATCAACTGCATGATGATCGCCGAGGAGATATACGGCATGATATTGAGCGCAAATATCGTCATGCGCTCCAACGCCCCGCCGGAGAACATGTTGAACATGTCCAGCAGGCCGCCGCGTTGCTGATCGAAAATATCGGAAAGAACCGCCGGTTCGATCCCGGGCAGCGGAATATAGGTGCCGAGCCGATAGATGATCAGCGCGCCCAGGGTAAACCACAGGCGTTTCTTCAGTTCGCTCGCCTTCGCGAACGCACCGAAATTGAACGTCGATGCCAGCTGTTCGGCAGCTGATGCCATCGTCTAACGCTCCATCTTCCGCTAGGCGTCCGACGCCGAAGAATTTTCGTCCGACGGACTCGCTTTCTTCTTCACCGTGACGTTCACCGTTCCGCCATTCTTCTCGATCATCGCCACGGCGCCCTTCGAAGCGCCGGCGACCGTGATCGATATCTTGGCATTCAAGGTCCCATTTACAAGCAGCCGCACGCCGTCCTTGAGCCGGCGCACGACGCCGGACCGGACCAGCGCCTCGCCGGTCACCGGGGCCTTGATGTCGAGCTTGCCGGCGTCGATCGCCCGTTGCAGACGGCCGGTCGTGACCTCGACATAATTCTTGCGGAAAATATTGGTGAAGCCGCGTTTGGGTAGGCGCCGGTAGATCGGCATCTGGCCGCCTTCGAAGCCCTTGATCGAGACGCCGCTACGCGACTTCTGGCCCTTCATGCCACGCCCGGCGGTCCGTCCCTTGCCGGAACCGGGGCCACGGCCGACCCGCTTGCGGTTCTTCCGCGCGCCGGGATTATCGGAAAGTTCGTTAAGTTTCATTGGTCTGTTCCTAGATTTCGCGCCGGGCTTAACCGGTTTCCTCGACCCGCAGCAGATGCTTGACCTTATCGATCATCCCGCGCACCGCCGGGGTATCTTCAAGCTCGCGCGTGCGGTGCATCTTGTTCAGGCCAAGCCCCACCAGGGTTTGGCGCTGATCGTTGCGCCGCCGGATCGGACTGCCGGTCTGGGTTACCCGCACCGTGCCCGGCGTTGTCTTTTGCTCAGCCATCGGCCGTCTCCCGCACGTCCTCGCCACCGCTGCCAGCGCGGCGGCGGCCGACGATATCGCCGACTTTCTTGCCGCGCTTGGAGGCAATCTGACGCGGCGATACGCAGTTGTTCAGTGCCGCGAACGTCGCCTTTACCATGTTGTGCGGATTGGAGCTGCCGATCGACTTGGCGACCACGTCGGACACCCCCAGCATCTCGAATACCGCGCGCATCGGGCCGCCGGCGATGATGCCGGTGCCGGCCGAAGCCGCGCGCAAC
>PTKA01000279.1 GCA_002937525.1 Alphaproteobacteria bacterium MarineAlpha10_Bin3 | reverse complement strand
CGATGACCACCGCGCGCGCAAAATAAATCGAACTCAGCAGATATTCCTTGCTGAACCGGTCGCCCAGAACACCGGCGATGACGGCCGCGCGCCGCCATTGTTCGGGTTCGTTCATGGATGGGCGGGCGCCGCCGCGCCGCCATGAATTCCTGGTGAAGTGCCGGGCATATAGCGGACCTGTGTACTGTACCTCGACGGATCAAAAAAACAGCGCCAATTCGCCCGTCCCGACCGCGCTGGAAGGCTTGAATTCCGTGCCGATCGGGGCTATGGCCTAGCCTGCGGCGAAAAGACTTTTGGCGCAACCGGGCCGGGCCACTATATAATTCCTCATGCACAAATATGCGAACCCCAACCAGTTCCTCCGCATCGCAAATCCGATCCTGCCATGGTGCGCCTGGCTGGCCGGTCTGGCCATCGCGGCCGGGCTGTATCTTGGCCTGGTTCAAGCGCCGGCGGATTATCAGCAGGGCGAGACGGTGCGGATCATGTATGTCCATGTCCCGTCCGCCTGGATGGCGCTGTTCGTCTATACGAACATGGCGATCGCCAGTGCCACTGCGATTATCTGGCGTCACCCGCTCGGTTTCCTGATCGCCAAGGCGAGCGCGCCGATCGGGGCCTGCTTCACCTTCATCAGCCTGGCCACCGGCTCGCTGTGGGGCAAGCCGATGTGGGGCACCTGGTGGGTCTGGGACGCGCGGCTCACCTCGGTGCTGATTCTGTTCTTTCTTTATATCGGATACATCGCGCTGGTGGATGCCTTCGACGACCCGACGCGCGGGCAGCGCGCCGCCAGTATCCTGGCGCTGGTCGGCGCGGTAAACGTGCCGATCATCCATTATTCGGTCGAATGGTGGAATACGCTGCATCAGCCCGCAAGCGTGGCCAGGATGGATGGCCCGGCGATCCATTCATCCATGCTATGGCCGTTGCTGATCATGGCGATTGGCTTCACAGCACTTTACTTTGCACTCATGGTCGTTCGATTGCGCGGCGAAATCGCCGCCATGAAGGTGCGTAATGTTCGGCTTGGGCAGGTGCAGGCATGATCGGCGCATTGGGTGAATTTTTCGCCATGGGCGGCTATGCGCAGTATGTGTGGCCGGCTTATCTGATCGCGGCGGCGATACTGGCGGTGCTGACCGGCCTGTCGCTGCGCGATCTTCGCCACCAAGAGGCGACCTTGCTGGCCTTGCGCCGCCAGCGGCGCGGCGCGGCGGTGGATGAGGCGCAAGGATGAGCGCGGCGCGAACGCGGTTGCCGGCGACCCGCAAGCGGCGGCGGCTTTATGCCGTTCTCGCCGGCCTGACCATGCTGGGGGTCGCGGCAGCCCTGGTTCTGGTTGCCTTCGAGGACAATATCGTTTTCTTCTACAGCCCCACCGGCCTGAAGGAAAAATCCCTGCGGCCGGGCCAGATGGTGCGCCTTGGCGGGCTGGTCGTGGAAGGCAGCGTGAAAAAGGCCGCCGACGGCGTTACCACGATATTCAGCGTCACCGATTTGAATCAGGCGGTGCAGATCCGCTTTACCGGCCTGTTGCCGGATCTGTTCCGCGAGGGACAGGGTATCGTCAGCGAAGGCACGCTTGGTCCCGATGGCGTGTTCACGGCCAGTTCCGTCCTGGCCAAGCATGATGAGAACTACATGCCCAAGGAAGTCGCCGACGCGCTCAAAAAATCCGGGAAATGGAAGCAGCCGAATGCAACGCCGGAGGCAGGAAAATGATCCCTGAAATAGGCCATTTCGCGTTAGTTCTGGCGCTTGCCGTCGCCCTGGTCCAGGCGATTGTCCCCCTGATTGGGGCCGCGCGCAGCAATGCCGGCTGGATGGCGATCGCGGCACCGTCCTCGGTGGTGCAGTTTCTATGCGTCGCCACGGCGTTCGGCGCTCTGCTCTATTCCTTCGCCATAAGCGACTTCTCGGTTGTGAACGTCGCCCAGAATTCGAATTCCCTGCAACCGATGATCTACAAAATCGCTTCGACCTGGGGCAATCACGAAGGGTCGATGGTGTTGTGGGTGCTGATCCTGACCCTGTTCGGCGCTATGGTGGCGCTGTTCGGCGGCAATCTGCCGCCGAACCTGAAGGCGCGGACGCTTTCGGTGCAGTCGATGATCGCGTTTGCCTTCCTGTTGTTCATCTTGTTGACGTCGAATCCGTTCCAGCGGCTCGACCCGCCGCCGCTCGACGGCCGCGATTTGAACCCACTGTTGCAGGATATCGGTCTGGCGATGCATCCGCCGATGCTTTATGTCGGCTATGTCGGTTTTTCCATTGCGTTCTCCTTCGCCATTGCCGCTTTGATCGAAGGCAAGGTCGATGCCGCCTGGGCGCGCTGGGTCAGGCCCTGGACCCTGATTGCCTGGTCGTTCCTTACCGCCGGCATCGTGCTGGGAAGCTGGTGGGCGTATTATGAGCTTGGCTGGGGCGGCTGGTGGTACTGGGATCCGGTCGAAAATGCCTCTTTCATGCCGTGGCTGGTCGGCACCGCTTTGCTTCATTCGGCGATCGTGGTCGAAAAACGCGACGCCCTGAAGACCTGGACCATTCTGTTGGCGATCATCACCTTCTCGCTCAGCCTGATCGGTACTTTCCTGGTGCGGTCCGGCGTGCTGACCTCGGTGCATGCCTTCGCCACAGATCCGGAACGCGGCATATTCATGCTTATTCTGCTGATCGTTGCGATAGGCGGCAGCCTGCTGCTCTACGCCTGGCGGGCGCCGCAATTGAAGGGTGGCGGCCTGTTCGCGCCGATCAGCCGCGAAGGCGCGTTGATCCTGAACAACCTGCTGCTGGCGACGGCAACGGCGACGGTGTTCATCGGCACCATGTATCCGCTGCTGCTCGACGCGATCACCGGCGACAAGATTTCCGTCGGACCGCCTTTCTTCAATGCGACCTTCGTGCCGATCATGATCCCGTTGATCGCAGCACTTGGCATTGGGCCGCTTCTGGCCTGGAAACGGGGCGATCTGGCCGGTGCGCTGGGCCGCATTAAACTCGCCTTCGCCGCCGCCGTCGTCGCCACCATTGTCGCGGGATATGTCACGTGGGGCCGTTCGGTATTCGGCGCGGTCGGGCTCGGGGTCGCGGGGTGGCTGGCGGCCAGCGTTTGCATTGAATTCGCCGACCGGATCGGCGTCGGCAAGGTGCCGTGGCGCGGTGTCCTGCGCCGGGCTGCCGGTCTGCCGCGGTCCGCCTGGGGCATGAGCCTGGCGCATCTGGGATTCGCTATCCTGGCCGCCGGCGCGACCGGCGCTTCGATCTGGCAGGACGAAGTTATCGAAAGCATCCAGATCGGCGATAGCGTCGAGATCGTCGGCTACGAGTTCACGTTGCGCAGTGTCGGCAAGGTGCGCGGCCCGAACTACATGGCGGAGCGTGCGATGTTCGACGTTCGCAAGGACGGCGAGGCATTGACGACACTGGAACCGGAACGGCGGCGGTTTTTCGTGCAGCAGATGGAGACCACCGAGGCGGCGCTGTACAGCAACGGTTTCGCCGATCTGTATGCGGTCCTCGGCCAGGCGGACGGCGACGAACGCTGGATCGTCAAGGTGTATTTCAGACCGCTTGTGCCCTGGCTATGGTTCGGTGGCGCGGTCATGGTGCTGGGCGGTCTGGTGTCGTTGACGGACCGGCGGTTGCGGGTCGGCGCGCCGGCGCGCAAACCGGCAAGGCCGCC
>PTKA01000278.1 GCA_002937525.1 Alphaproteobacteria bacterium MarineAlpha10_Bin3 | reverse complement strand
CCCGAAGCCACATGGAAACGCGCCGGTAGCCTACTCGATGAATTCTCGCCAAACGAATGTGCGAACTACCTCGTAAATTCAGGCTATGCGGCAACCTAATCCGATCCCGCTCTAGTCGATCTTGCCGGCCACACCGCCAACAGCCGGCTGCTGGTTTTTGCCCAACGCCCGGCCCCGGTGCAGGCCGCCTGGCTCGGCTATCCCAACACCACCGGCCTGGCGGCGATGGATTACCGGCTGACCGACGCTATCGCCGATTCGCAAGGGCCCGGCGACGCCCTGCACAGCGAAGAATTGACCCGCCTGCCCAACGGGTTTTTGTGCTTCGCGCCGGCCGCCGACGCGCCGGCCGTCACCGACTTGCCGGTCCTGGCGAACGGCCATATTACCTTCGGCTCGTTCAACAACCTCTCGAAGGTGAGCGCGGCGACGGTGGCGGTCTGGGCCCGCATCCTTGGCCGCGTGCCGGGGTCGCGCCTGCTGTTGAAGGGCCGGGCGCTGGCCAATGAACTGGCCCGGCAGAGATTCGAGACGCTGTTCGCGGCGGAGAAAATCGATGCGGCGCGGCTGGAATTCCACGCCTGGATCGACTCAAGATCGGGCCATCTTGGGGCCTATGACCGGATCGATATCGGGCTTGACCCGTTTCCCTATAACGGCACGACGACGACATGCGAAGCACTGTGGATGGGGGTCCCGGTGATAGCACTTCGCGGCGACCGGCATGCCGGCCGGGTCGGGGCCAGCATCCTTGGCCGGGTCGGCCTTGCGGCGCTGAGCGCCGATACGGTTGACGATTATGTGGCGGCGGCGGCGGCGCTGGCCGGCGACACCGGACGGCTGGTCGAATTGCGCCGCGATCTGCGCGCCACCATGGCGGCGTCGCCCTTGTGCGACGCGGCGTCGTTCACCCGCGATATGGAAGCGGCTTATCGCCAGATGTGGCGGCGCTGGTGCCAGGGCGGGTGAAAATCCGCCCTTGCCGTCATTCCGCCCGGTTGGTGACATAGCCCAGCCGGAGGTCGGTTGCGTGGGCTTGCGGGTCGCGCCTGGCCGGGTCGCCCCAGCCGCCGCCGCCCGAAGTCTGCAAGCGGAACACATCGCCGGCCGCAACCTCGATACCGGATATTTTGGACGGCAGGATTTCGGTTTTGCCGCTGGCGGCGCGGTGGATCGAAAGCTGGCCGCCGGCGCCGGGCGCACCGCCTTGCAAACCATAGGGCGGATGCGTGAAGCGGTCGAGATTGGCCGAAATCGTTCCCGTTGGTGCGTCGATGCGAAATTCGCGGATTAATCCGAGGCCGCCGCGATGGATGCCGGCGCCGCCCGAATTAGGCACCAATGCATAGCGCACAAATGTGACCGGATAGCCGTTTTCGATCATTTCGATGGGCGCGTTGGAATTGTTGTGGAACCCGCAACAAAAAGCGTTGGCGCCGTCCGAATCGGGATGCCCGCCCCAGCCGCCGCATTCCAGATCGAAATAGACCTGCCGCGCGCCATCGGCGTGGACCGCGTTGAACGCATAGACATAGCTGACGCCGTAATAGGATGCGGGAATGCGCGCGGGCAAAGCCTGGGCGAAGGCCCCCATCACGGCGTTGACGACCCGGTGCCCCACGGCCATGCGGTTCGCCACCGGGGCCGGCGAGCGGGCGTTGACGCACAGCCCTTCGGGCGCGTGAATGGCGATCGGCCGGTAACAGCCCGCATTGGCCGGCACGTCGGAACCCACCGCCATCAAGGTGCCGCACACGACCGCCGAATCGGTCATGTTGAAAGTGCAGTTGACCGGACCTTTGACCTGCGGGCTGGAGCCGGAAAAATCGAACGATACGGTGTCTTTGCGGATCGTCAGCGCCACATGGATACGGATCGGCCGGCCAAGGTCGATGCCGTCGTCATCGACGAAATCCTCGAATTCATAATCGCCGTCGGGAATGCCGCGAATGATCGCGCGCATCGCCGCTTCCGACTGCCCCTGGATCAGCGCGCAGGCTTCGGCCAGCGTTGCCGCGCCATAGCGTTGGCCGATCGCACCAAGACTGGCCTCGCCGATTTTCAGCGCCGCCAGCTGGGAGGCGAAATCGCCGCCGACCAGGACCGGCTCGCGGCTGTTGCGCAGCAACAGTTCGATCACCTCGCGGTTGCGCACGCCGCTTTTGTCCAGCTTCATCGGCGGAATGCGGAACCCTTCTTGATGGATCTCGGTCGCATTGGCGTCGTAGCTGCCCGGCGCGCCGCCGCCGACATCCAGATGATGCACCAGCGCGCCGACGAAACCGATCCGTGTCGCACCCATGAAGACCGGCCGGAAGGCCAGGATATCGGGCAGATGCTGGCCGCCGGCATAGGGGTCGTTGGTGATGATCAGATCGCCCTGTTCCCAGGAATCCAGCGGAAACGGGCCGTCCAGGATGCTGCGCAGGCCGCTGGCCATGGAGTTGAGATGCACCGGCTGGCGTGCCGCCTGCGCCGTGCTGTCGCCGTTGGCATCGAACACGGCGCATGAATAATCCAGAATTTCACGCACCACCGGCGAGCGCGAGGTCCGCCAGATGGTGACGCTCATTTCCTCCGCGACGCAAACCAGGGCATTGCGGATCACTTCCAGTTGCACGGCGTTCAATGCGGGCATGATGTTCGAGGGGTCCATTTTCGGATTATTCCACTTTTTCGGCCAGCAATTCGCCCTGTTCCAGCAGGCGAAGCGTCCACCGCGCCGGCAGGAACAAGGTGGCGTGCGGTTCTTCCACGATCAGCGGACCGGCCAGACCTGGTAGGCGCGTGGATGAATGCACATCGCGGCGAGGTTTTCGCCGCCCTCTACCGCAACCCGTCCCACGACGATGAGCGAGGCGCCGGCGACTGGTGGCAACCGTTGCAGGCCGTCTCAGCACCAAGCGTCGGTCGGCCTGAAATCGTCGGGCGGGAATGGCACGACCGGCGCCCTCAGGGCACAGGGTCGGTGACAGTAATCGGCGATGCTGTCGAGGCGACACGGGCTCTGCTCATCACCGAGCTCGATGACACAGTTCGCTTGGTGGATCTCGTTCCGCCGCTCGCGTCTGTCTCGGGGCGGATCGCGGATGGCGTCATCCGAAAGCATGGGGGGGTGCGTCCCCATGCAGTCCACCCTGTCTACGTCCGCCGTCCTGATGCCGAGCTCGCCCGTGAGCGAACTGGAAGGGCGACGATCAAACGCATCCGCACGCCGTCCGTATGAAGGATTTGGCTTCGCCCTGCGCGGGACATGCCCCGCCTACCGTGCCGATCCTCAAGCAGACGCGCTCATCCTGTGGCGTCAGTCGACCCATCCTGCTTGAAACGCCGGCTGAGCGTGTGATACGGTCGGGATCACCAGTGATGGTAGCGTCTGTCCTGCCAAACGGATTCGCGTCAGCACACCCCGATACAAGGAGTTGGAATGGCAAACTCGCAGCAACTGCGGGAGACTCTCCTGCGGACGGATGAAGAGTTTCGTCGACTGACGGAGCAACATCAGGACCTCAAGACACGGCTGCACACACTGTCACACCAACTTTCTCGAAACGGGACCGAAGACCTGGAAAAGGCCACTCTCAAGAAACGGAAACTCCAGCTAAAGGATCGAATGGAAGAGATCCTCAGGCAACGACACAGTCCGACCGACCTGGCGACGATTGGGCCCTCGATCTGAGTCCGAAGAGC
>PTKA01000277.1 GCA_002937525.1 Alphaproteobacteria bacterium MarineAlpha10_Bin3 | reverse complement strand
TAAGGTATGATGGCCGATGAGTCGCGCAAGTCCGACCAGAAAATTCGATCTCGGTGCGCCTGAATTCCATCGTGTTGTCATCGGCGCGAAAGCGGTACAGCACGTCCATATAACGGTTGGGGCGAACTTCCAGGCGCCCGACGATATCCGAAAGGTTGCCCTCGATGCCGACCTGGCGTTTCAGATCGTTATCGGCGTGAATCCGGTAGCTTTGCCCGATAAAGGCGGTCGTGCGGCCGTCATTCTGGCCGAAAACCCCGAATTTCAAGCCATAAATCACCTTTTGACCGCTTTCGACCCGGTCGATGCCGGGGAACCGGTCGGCGCTGAGGATACTGGTGTCGTCGATTTCGACGACGACGCTGTCCTCGATCGGAATGGCGCCCGGATTGCTGCCGTTCGGCGATATCACCAGGGCGGCGACCGGTTCGATGATCTGCTGGCTGGCGCCGGTGCGGCGCACGAACGGAAAACGCCAATCGACGGACAATTGCGGGAAGATGCGGCCGGTAAAGCCGTCGTCTTCGAGGCTGTCTGCCGCTTGATTGACATAATACAGGTCGTTTTGAAGGGTGGCGCGCAGGGTGGTCACGAAACCCGGATCCCAGGTGTAGGGAAGCGAATAGCCGAGTTTGAGCGAAACGCGCTGGGAATCGGCCGCGTCCTGGCGATACAGCGAACGGGCGTTGGCGTCGACGCTGAAGCGGCCGCCAAATCGTGTCGGCGTACCCAGATGGTTGAAGTCCAGCAGCGGCGCGATCTTCGGTTCGTTCGGGCGCTGGCCGCTGCGCAGATCCTGGAACAGGAACATTTTTGCGGCGGCATAGTTGCGGCCCCGGAATCCTTCGATATACGCCTTCGATTCCAGCGAGTTGCCCCTGCTTCCAAAGAAGTTGAAGCGCCGCAGGTAACTGCGGTCGGACGCGCGTTCGACGTCGAATCCGGTGCGCCACGTATCGTCCAGTTCCAACCGGCCGCGCGCGAAAAGATGGCCGCGGATTTCATCCTTGCGAATGGCTTCTTCGACGCCCGCGCCGATGCGCCGGTCCGCTTCCGCCAGGCTGCCCGACAGCTCGATTTCGCCATTGTCGAACCGCCGGCGGTATTCGCCGGAAAAAATTATGCCCTCGTCGCGGGTGAAAATCGGGACGAAGGTCGCGTCGCTGTTCTGGTCGATGGCCCAGAAATAGGGCAGTTCGAGGAACGGCCCAAGATTGCCGCTGCTGCCGAAGGTCGGGGTCAGGAAGCCGGATTTGCGGTCTACGCTGGGGTCGGGATGCGAAAAATAGGGCGAATAGGCCACCGGAACGCCGAACATTTCCAGCCGCACATTCTTATACCGGATTTCCCGTGCTGCCTTGTCATGGACGATGGTGCTGGCCTTCAGACGCCATAAGGGCGGTTTTTCCGGCTTGTCGCGGCAGACCTTGCATGGCGAATAGACGGCCTGGGTCAAGACGGTCCGGTTGCCGCCGGTACGGCGCGCGATGTTGGCCGCAAATCGGCTGTCATCGGAAAGCAGTATCCTGATTTCCCGGATCACCCCTTCGCGCATCGAATCCGTCAGTTCGGCATATTCCGCGAACAGGGTATCGCCGTCCGGTTCCAGCAAGATCACATTGCCCGATGCGGTGACGGTGTTGCTTTTCTGGTTGTAGCTGACGACGTCGGCGAACAGGATGCGCTCGCCCTGGGTGATTTCGACATTGCCTTTGGCCACCACGGTGCCGAGTTCCCGGTCCTGCGTCATCTCGTCGGCTTGCAGGAATACCGGGGTGAATTGGTCCGGGAGCTGGGCGCGCAACGGGGCGGTGACGGCCAGAACGCTCATCGTTGCCAACGCCAGCAGCAAGGCGCGCATTGGACCGGCCATCATCCGTCCTCGATATGGAAAAGAACGGCGATCCCGAGCATGGTGCTGACGACGGCCGGCGTCCATGCCGCCAACAGGGCCGGGATGCTTGCCGATTGTCCGAGCGCGTAAACCAGATCGGACAGGAAATAGAGCGTAAATCCACTCAACGCGGCGCCGGCGATCGACGCCGACGCGCCGATCTTTCCGGTGGTGCGCAGGGTGAAAATCGCGGCAATCAGAATCATCGCCGCCAACAATAGCGGAGTCGCCAGCAACGAGTGCCAGTAAAGTTTGTGCCGTTGTCCAGAAAACCCCGCATCCTCAAGCGTATCGATAAAGCCGGGAAGTTCCCAGAACGACAAGGTTTGCGGCGACGCGAAGCTGTCGAGAATCTTGTTCAGCGTCAAATCGGTCTTGAGCCGGTGCCGGGCGTCGTAGCGCGAGGGTTGGTCCGGGGCCGAGATCCAGGCCTTCTGAATGTCCCAGTAACCGTCGCGCAGCTGCGCGCTCTGGGCGTCGATGCGTCCGGTGAAACGGTCCTCGCCCTCGAACAGAAAGATGATAACCTGCTGCAAGGACATGTCGCTCTGGGCGACGCGGGTGGCGTGAATGACGGTTTGGCCGCCGATATCGGCCTGGCGCAGCCACAGCCCGCCCTTGGAGACCGATAACAGGCTGACTGAACGTTTCAGATACCGCGATTCCAGTTTCTCGAATTTCGACAGCATGACGGATGCGATCGGGTTGAACAGCGTGATCTGGACGATTCCGACCAGGAGCGCGATGCCGATCGCTGGCGTCAGCAACTGCCATGCCGAAATTCCGGCGGCCCGCGATACCACGAATTCATTCGCCTTCGATAGCCGCCAAAAGGCCAGGGTGGCTCCGAACAGAACGCAAAATGGCAGCATCTGCTGCAACAAATGGGGCAGCTTGAACAGGCTCATCTGAACCACGATGGCCATGCTGACATCGGCTTTGCTGGCTGAACGCCGCAGTATTTCGATCGAATCGAACAGCAGCACCACCGCGCTGACGCCAACGAATACGCTGCCCAGCCAGAACGCGAAATGACGCGCAAGATAGGCGGACAAGGTTGCCGACATCCGCATATCCTAGGCCGCCGGGTCGGTGGCGGGGACCGCGCGCCGGCGTGCCGGGACGGCCAGCGCATACAACGCCGCCAGAAGTGGTGCGATGGTGACCGCATACATCGCTATTACTGCGATTGGCGTGCGTCCGGCCAGATTGTGGAACCCAACCTGCCCGACGGCGATCAGGGCCATCAGCGCCGCCGCAGTGATGATTGCCGGCGTCTGGCCGCGCCGGTTGAACTGCACCGACAGCAGAATGGCGATGCCGGCGGCGCTGTACGTCAAGGGCAAGATGGTCGTCGTCAGCCGGTTATGCCCCTCGGCGATCAACTTATTGCGGTTACGTCTGTCGTCGTGCGAGTTGCCGGGCGAAAGAAGGTCGGGTAGAAAGCGTTCGCGAGGATCGCGGTAGCGCACATAGCTTGGTGCTTCGGATCCCGATACTTCAACCACGTAGCGGTCGAAATAGAGCAGGGAAAGTTCACCCTTCTGGCGGTCGACATGCTGCCGGTTGCCGTTCAGCAAGATGACCCGCAGACCGTCATCGGTCCGCACCAGGGCGCCGCGTTCGGCCATCATCGTCACCTGTTGGGACGGATTGCGGCTGTCATGGACGAGGATGCCGCGCAATTCGCCAGCACCGCCCCGTTCGCGGATGAAGACGGTGATGCCGTCGCCGATTGCGTTGAACACGCCTTCCTGCAAAAGAATGTTGCTGTAATCGCTGCGAATTGCGTGTTGCAGATCCTTG
>PTKA01000276.1 GCA_002937525.1 Alphaproteobacteria bacterium MarineAlpha10_Bin3 | reverse complement strand
GAACGGCCCTGGGCGTCGATCTTGGGCTCGACCGGTCCCGCCGCGGAAACAATGTCCGGCGTGCTGGCCGGCACCGGGGCAATCCCGATGGCGGCGCCGAGGTCGGCAAGGCTGCGGATGGTCGCCTTTGCGGCTTCCGGTGCGGCCCCTGGCTCCGAAGCGGCCTGCGGCTGCGCTTTGGCCGCTGGCTCCGCTTTGGCCGCCGGCTCCGCCTTGGCCGCTGGTTCCGCCTTGGCCGCTGGTTCCGCCTTGGCTGCTGGTTCCGCCTTGGCTGCTGGTTCCGCTTTGCGCTTCGGCGCGGCCTTGCGCTTGGTTTTCGTTTTGGCCTCTGGTGCCGCTTTGGCCTCTGGCGCTGCTTCGGCTTCTGGCGCTGCTTCGGCTTCTGGCGCCGCAGCCTTGGCGTCGTCTTCGCTCACCGCGTCTTTATCCTTCTTGTCGGCCATGCCTATACGATCCTTCTTGTCGGCCATGCCTATACGATCCTTCTTGTCGGCCATGCCTATACGCTCCGCTTGTTCTTCGGGTTCATCGCCGCGATGTCCAGCACTTCCGGATTCTGTGCCTCATGTGGGTGCTCGGATCCGGCATAGACCCGTAAATTGGTCAGTTGCTTGCGCCCCAGAATATTCTTGGGCAGCATCCGCTGCACCGCCTTGGTGACGACTTTTTCCGGCTGCTTGCCATCGAGAATCTGCCCCGCCGTCCGCGACTTGATGCCGCCCGGATAGCCGGTATGCCGATAATAAATTTTGTCTTCGCGCTTGTTGCCGGTCAGATGCACCTTTTCGGCGTTGATGACAATGACATTGTCGCCACAATCGACATGCGGGGTAAATTCCGGCCGGTGCTTGCCGCGCAAAATCTTGGCGATTTGTGCAGCCATGCGGCCCAACACCACGCCGTCGGCATCGACCAGGAGCCATTTTTTCTCTACGTCGGCCGGCTTCATCGAAAATGTTTTCATGACTTCAGGCTTCTCAATAACCATGGCGGCCGGAGACCGCGAAAAAGATGTCGGCGACCATTGTCGTCACCGTCCCGAACGGTCGCGGAGTATAGGGCAGCGCTTCTTTCAGTCAACAGATTCCGATGGCGTTTTGTCGCATAATATCAAGCCATTACCGATACGGTATTATTATACCGCCGTGTATTGCGTTGTTTCCACGCCGTTTTGCCGCACCAGCCAAAGTCGCTTGCAGCCGCCCCCCCACAAGAACTACAGTCAAGCCCGCAAAATCAACAGCGGATAAACGCGCATTCGGTTGGCGCGGGAGATGGCATCGTGCGGCATGACAGCTACGACGACAGCTATATCAAACGCATTCTGGCCGACACCCGGACCATCGCCATGGTCGGCGCCAGCACCAACTGGAACCGGCCCAGCTATTTCGCGATGAAATATCTGCAAGCCAAGGGTTTCCGCGTGATCCCGGTCAATCCGCGTTCGGCCGGCGAATCTTTGCTTGGCGAAACCGTCCTTGCCGGCCTCGCCGATATAGAAAGCCCGGTCGATATGGTCGATATTTTCCGCAATTCGGACGCCGCCGGCCCGATCACCGACGAGGCCATCGCGATTGGCGCCAAAATCGTGTGGATGCAATTCACTGTCGTCAATCCCGACGCCGCCGACCGGGCCGAAGCGGCCGGATTGCGCGTCGTCATGAACCGCTGCCCGAAGGTGGAATATGCGCGGCTGAATGGCGAGCTGTCCTGGAACGGCTTCAATTCCAGGGTGATTTCAAGCAAGCGGCGGAGGCTTCGAGGATAAAATGACCAATCGCGAACCCGGCTTCGAGACCCTGGCGGTACATGCCGGCGGCGCCCCCGACCCGGCCACCGGCGCGCGCCAGACGCCGATTTATCAAACAACGTCCTTTGTCTTCGACGACGCCGAACACGCGGCTTCGCTGTTCAATTTGCAACTTCCCGGCTTTATCTACTCACGGCTCACCAACCCCACGGTTTCGGTTCTGGAGGAGCGCTGCGCCGCACTCGAAGACGGCGTCGGCGGCACCGCGACCGCATCGGGACATGCGGCCCAGATACTGGCGCTGTTTCCCCTCATGCAGCCCGGCGACAACATCGTCGCCGCCAACAAGCTGTATGGCGGGTCGATCAACCAGATGGGCCACAGCTACCGTAAATTCGGCTGGATGGCGGTTTTTGTCGATCCCGACGATCCGGAAAATTTCCGCCGCGCAATCGACGCCCACACCCGCGCGATCTTCATCGAAAGCCTGGCCAATCCGGGCGGCGTGGTGACCGACATCGCGGCCATCGCGGCGATCGCGCATGAAGCCGGCATCCCGCTGATTGTCGATAATACCCTGGCGACGCCCTATCTGTGCCGGCCGTTCGAACATGGCGCCGACCTGATCGTCCATTCGACCACCAAGTTCCTGTCGGGCAACGGTGCGGCCTTGGGCGGCGTGGTCGTTGATTCCGGGCGCTTCGACTGGATGCAGAACGACAAGTTTCCCAGCCTCGGCAAACCGGCGCCCGAATATCACGGCCTGGTCTTCGCCGAGACCTTCGGCGAACTGGGCTACACGACCTATGGCCACGCGGTCGGGCTGCGCGATCTGGGCGCGACCCAATCGCCGATGAACGCGTTCTTGACCCTGCTTGGCATCGAAACCTTGCCCTTGCGCATGGACCGGCATTGCGCCAACGCGCTAACGGTCGCCAAATATCTGCTGGATCACCGCGCGGTGACGTGGATTTCCTATGCCGGGCTCGAATCCGACCCCTATCACGCGCTGGCAAAACGCTATCTGCCGCGCGGCGCCGGCGCTGTGCTGACCTGCGGGCTGGCCGGCGGATACGACGCCGGCGTCAAGATGGTCGAAGCGGTCGAAATGATCAGCCATCTGGCCAATATCGGCGACACCCGCTCGTTGATCATTCACCCGGCATCGACCACGCACCGCCAGCTCGACGAAGCCCAGCTTGCCGCGACCGGCGCCAGCGCCGACGCCATCCGGCTTTCGATCGGCATTGAGAGCGTGGACGACATCATCGCCGACCTCGATCAGGCCTTGGCCGGGTAATTCGACACCTCGACCAGATTGCCGTCCGGATCGCGGAAATAGACCGAGTTTATCGGCCCGAGCGCGCCGCTTCGTTGCACCGGACCGTCCTTAATTTCCACATCGCAGGCCGCCAGATGATCGAGGATTTCCGCCATCGGCGTATCCGTTATCAGGCAGAAATCGGCGGTGCCTTCGATATGATTGCGCGCACGCCGGGTTTCGCGCCAGCCGGCCGGTTGCAGATTGATTTTCTGCCGCCCGAAGCCAAGCGCCACCCGCTTGTCACCGAATTCAATGCGCCGCATATTCAGAACCCGGACATAAAACGCGCAGATCGTCTCTATATCGCTGCACGGAATGACAAAATGATCCAGCCGGTCGATTTCAAACATGATTTTTCACCTGAAAATTATCGTCCCCCTATCCATCCTATCGCGCGGCGTCGCCAAACCAAACACGCTGGGCTTGCCGGGCCTGATGAGAAGCAGCGGGCGCTACAATGTCAGCCATGAGGCATGGTCGCCGCGGATTGTTTCAAGCCAACCGGTCGAAATTTGCCGTTACCGGATATTCGTTTCCATCAACGGCGCGCATGGATTTCTTTGTTGGACGCGCCGTGGCTGGCTGTTAAATATCGCGGTGCTAGGGCGTCCCTTTACAGCCAACCAAACA
>PTKA01000275.1 GCA_002937525.1 Alphaproteobacteria bacterium MarineAlpha10_Bin3 | reverse complement strand
ACCAAAACAGATCACTCATGGCAACGCCTCCTTGGCTATGCCATTGAATCAGGCCGTCATAATCTACGCAAGTGAATTAATAGGTCCTGACCCTAGTTCGTTGGTGACGAACAAGCCCGCATCCCAGAGCGGTAACTCGCCGATCCTTGCTGGCTGGTAGTGGCTCAATTTATGCCGCTGCCTTTAACCCTGATTAATCCTTGGCGGTTATTCTTGCTTGATCCTAGCGGATAGAGCTTGGCATATGATACGCTTACGACGGCTTTCCGAGTTCAGCGGTCAGGTCCGCGGCGCGCCTTTGACGATACTTTTGTATCTTGCCGAGAAACCGTGTGTGCCGATAGTAAGTGAGTACCCTATGTTAGATCCTATTCACTTGGCGTAATTTTTGGACACCATCCGTGGCAGCCAACCAGAACACCGATTCGACGGTCAATTTCGACCAGAAATTTTTTACCGCCGTCGAGGGCTCGTATTTCCGTAAATCGGCGCATACCGACGAACCGGTGTTCATCCTCAATCTCGGCGGCGAGGAAGTGGTTTTGTCGATTCCGGGGATTTGCAGAGAGTTCGAGATCGAGGAAAATACGCCTGATTACAATATGTTGCAAATGGTCATCACCGGCCTCGATTATGTGAAAGTGTTGATGCCGGGGGATACGTTTCCCAAGGAACTTCTGACCGGCGAGGCGTCCTGGGAAATCACCGACAAGCATCGCCAGATCGCCCGGCAGCGCGTCAGCATGCAGCTGGTATCGTGGATGGCCGGCGAGGAAAACCTCATCACCGATCCCGCGCAGCTCATCCAGGTCGCCGACGACCCGGCGATGAAGAAAAAGGTCACCACGGCTTTCGAGCAGGCGGCCGAGGCGCTGGACAATCCCAACGCCAACGCTGAAATGGTCATCGACCTGATCGAGGATCTGGCCGAGGAACTGGCCTATATCGAAACCTTGCGCGAACAGTTTCGCGATGTGCTGTCGATGGAGGTCAAGATCAAACGCGTGCGCAATGGCGCGGCGAAACAGCGCAGTATCCTCGACAACGCTACATCGGTGGCCAAGCTGATTTCCAAGGCGGTCATCGAATTCCGCGACGAATTCGATACCGCCGACGGTCAGACCGGTGAAATCATCAGCGTCCTCAAGAATATCGTCAGTCAGAAGGAATATATCCGCGGCGTACGCGATTCGCTGTACCGCCGCCTGGTTGCCTGGGACGATCTGCTGCGCGGTTGGGACCGCCAGTCGGGACGGATCGCAGCCGATACGCCGGACTTGTTGCGGGAGACATACCGTTTCCTGGCGCCGCGCTATATGGAAGTCGATAGCTGGCTTCTCGCCGGTAAGGCGCAACAAAGTCTCATCGACGTCGAGAAAACAGGCGCGACCTGGGGCAAGTCTTAATCCGGCAGCCCCATCAGATCGCGGGCATAGGCCCTGGCGTCGAAGGGACGCAGGTCCGCCGCACTTTCGCCAACCCCCACGGCATGGATCGGAAGGGCGAATTTTTCCGCCAGCGCGACCAGTACGCCACCCCTTGCCGACCCGTCCAGCTTGGTCAGCACAAGCCCGCTGACCGCGACCGCCTTGCCGAAGATTTCCACTTGGCTATGCGCGTTCTGACCAACCGTCGCGTCCAGCACCAGGATGCAGTCATGCGGCGCGCCGGGGTCCAGTTTCTTGATGACCCGGTTGATTTTCTGTAAGCCCGCCATCAGGTCCGCCTGGTTTTGCAGCCGGCCGGCGGTGTCGATCAACAGGATATCGGCGCGTTCGGCGCGGGCGGTTTCCAGCGCCTCATAGGCCAGGCCGGCGGCATCGCCGCCCGGCTTCCCCGCGATCACCCGGCAGCCGGCGCGCTCGCCCCAGATTTGCAACTGGGCGACGGCGGCGGCGCGGAACGTATCGCCGGCGGCGAGCATCACGCTGAAACCCTCGTCGCGGTAATGCTGCGCCAGCTTGCCGATCGTGGTCGTCTTGCCGCTGCCATTGACACCGACGACGAGCACCACATGGGGACCGTGCGCGCGGTCGATCGCCATCGGCCGCGCGACGGGTTCCAGGATGGCGGCGATATCGTCGGCCAGGGCGGCGCGAATTTCCGCTTCGCCGATTTCCTTGTCGAACCGGGTGGCGGCGAGGTTGGCGGTCAGCCGGGCCGCGGTCGCCGGGCCAAGGTCGGCTGCGATCAGCAAGTCTTCCAGATCGGCCAGCGCCGCGCCGTCCAGCTTGCGTTTGGTGAAAATGCCGGCGATGCCGCCGGTCAGCTTCGCGGTCGATTTGGACAGGCCGGATTTCAGCCGCCCGATCCAGCCGATGCCGCTCATGCGGCCGGCCGCCCGGTCAGGATGCCGCCGCTGCGCCCGGTGACCCGCAGCCGCGCGATGGCGCCTTCGGTCAGGCCATGATCGGCCCGGATCGGCGCGTAATGTTCGGTGCGCCCGATACCGTCCGATTCGACCAGCACATCGGCGTCGCGGCCGATCCGCGCATCGAGAAACGCCTCGACCGCTGCCGCACCCGCATCGCGCAGGCGTTTGGCCCGTTCCCGGCGCAGCGATTTTGGCACCGCCGGCATGCGCGCGGCAGGGGTGCCGGGCCGGGGCGAATAGGGAAAGACATGCAGCCAGGTCAGCCCGCATTCGCCGATCAAATCGAGTGAGCGCTGGAAGTTGGCGTCGGTTTCAGTGGGAAACCCGGCGATCAGATCGGCGCCGAGCACGATATCGGGCCGCGCATTGCGGATCGCCCGGCAGACCGCGATGGCGTCGGCGCGGCCGTGCCGGCGCTTCATGCGTTTGAGGATCATGTCGTCGCCCGATTGCAAGGACAGATGCAGATGGGGCATCAGCCGGGGCTCATCGGCGATCAAGTTCATCAGATCGGCGTCGATTTCGATGCAGTCGATCGAGGAGATGCGCAGGCGCGGCAATTCCGGCACCAGCTTCAGCAACCGGCGCGCCATCTGTCCCAGGCCAGGGCGGCCCGGCAGATTGGCGCCGTAAGAGGTGATATCGACCCCGGTCAGGACGATCTCGCGGTAACCGTTTTCGACCAGCCGGCGGGTCTGGGCGACGATATCGCCGACCGGGACCGAACGGCTATTGCCGCGGCCAAACGGAATGATGCAGAAGGTACAGCGATGATCGCAGCCCTGCTGCACCTGCACGAAGGCGCGCGCTCGCCCCTCGAACCCCTCGATCAGATGCCCGGCTATTTCGCGCGCCTGCATGATGTCGCCGACCTGAATGCGGGCGCCGTCCTTGTAGGAATCCGCACGCAGCTTTTCCGAATTTCCCAGCACCCGGTCGACTTCCGGCATCGCCGCGAAGGCGGCCGTATTGGCCTGGGCGGCGCAGCCAGTGACGATGATCTGGGCGTCTGGACGGGCCCGCCTGGCGCGGCGGATCGCTTGGCGCGCCTGACGCTCGGCCTCCGCCGTGACCGCGCAGGTGTTGAAGATGATCGCGTTATCGAGCGAAGCGGCATGGTCGCGTATGACTTGCGATTCGAACGCGTTCAGCCGGCAGCCAAAGGTGACGATGTCCGGGCCGGACTTCATGCCACGCCCGCTATGTCGTCGATCGTACCGCTGAAGGCGACGGCGACGGGGCCGCTCATCAGGACATGATCGTCCGCTTGCCATTCGATAAACAGCGATCCGCCATCCAGCACCACTTCGGCCTTGCGCCCGCATTTTGCGCGCCGCGCCGCCGCCACCAC
>PTKA01000274.1 GCA_002937525.1 Alphaproteobacteria bacterium MarineAlpha10_Bin3 | reverse complement strand
TCCTTTCTTTTTTCTTTCTTTTAACAGTCTAAAAGAATATCCATTTATCTCATTGAGTCCCAACTTTAGTTCTGTTAGTTTTTTGTTGGTGGTTTGTTCAATTGCTGCTGCTGAACAAAATGGGCCAACCACATCGGTCGAAGTTCCTTCCATCCTTGATAATATGTTATCTGTTGCAATTTCTATTGCCTTCTTTAAGAAATCGTGTTTAGGGGCAGAGCACAAAAAGCCAGATGCCAAAGTTCTTTCTACTCGTCCTTTAGGGACAATAAATGCATCATTTGGTTTGATTAGTGAAGACATGGGCATTTCGCAAATAGAGTCAATTAACGGTAAATTAGCCATAAAGTTCAGCGCCGGTCCGGTTGGCGGAAATCACCATCGGCGAGATGGGCGAATGCCTGCACGACCTGGGTGTAGACCGCGCGTTTGAACGGCGTGATCAGGCCGGTGAGGTCGGCCATCGGCACCCAGCGCCAGGCGGAAAATTCCGGCGTGTGCCGGTCGAGCCGGATATCGCCGTCCACGCCGGTAAACCGCATGGCGAACCAGCGCTGCGTCTGACCCCGGTAACGGCCGTTCCAGACCCGCCGCGATACCGCTTCGGGCAAATCGTAGGATATCCAGCGCGGCGTCTCGGCAATGATCGCTACCCGGTCCGTTCCGGCCTCCTCGGCCAACTCCCGCAAGGCGGCCGCGCGCGGCGTCTCGCCGCGATCGACGCCGCCCTGCGGCATTTGCCAGTCATCGCCGCCGGGTTCGATCCGCTTGCCGACAAAGACCAGCCCCTGCGGGTTGAGCAGCATCACCCCGACGCAGCGCCGGTACGGGCGGCTATCGTTGACGGCTTCGCGGGTCATTTGGATTTCTGGCGGTTTGCCACAGCACTCACCGGCGCCAGGACAAGCCCCATGTCGGCCAGTTTCGGAATCCAGCGCTTCAGGGCCCGAATCGTGACCGGATAGGGCCGCGCCATGATGACGGCAACACCTTGAACCTTGGCAATTTCCGCGATCTCGGCCAATTGCCTGGCGATCGCGGCGCGGCTGATGACCCGGTCGATGATGCGGCTGACCCGTGCGCTGGGAAGTTTCAGCGTCTTGGCGAGCGCCGGCCCGGTGCTGATCGCATTTTCCATGCTATCGACGAACATCAGGCCGCGGCGTTTCAGTTCCGCCAGGATCGGCTGCATCGCCGTCTTGTTGCCGGAAAACCGGTCGCCGCGATAGTTGGTGACCCCGATATAACCGGTCATCCGGCTCAGCACCCATTCGAAGCGGCGCTGGTTCTGATCCGGTTGCAGGCTGGTCAGCAGGCCGAAGGGACCGGGATCGTTGCGCGGAAAACCCTTTGGCTCCATCGGCAGGTCGAGCAGCACCTCGTGCCCGGCGCCGCGTGCGGCGTCAATCCATTCCTTGAGCTTGTCGGCGAAAGGCGCGAAGGCGAAGGTCACCGCGCCGGGCAGTTGCTCGACGGCGCTTTGGGTCGCATCGAACGAAACCCCCAGCCCGGTGACGATGATGGCGACGCGCGGGCGTTTTTCCAGAACATTGAACGGCCGCGAATAGACGCGCCAGGATTGGCGGCCGTCTTCGCCGATGACCGGCAGCGGCCCGGTATCGGTCGTCTCGATCAATTTCGGATCGGGATGAGGGTGCAGCACCGCCGTTTCCGTGCTGGCCGAACGGGGTATGCGCTGTTTCCGGCCCGCGCCCGCTTCGCGGCGGCTTTGCGCCGCCTCGCTTTTGGCCAGCTGGCGCAGCGGCGAAATCTTCATGTTCATTTGCGGCCGCAAGGCGCGCAGTTCCGCGGTCAGGTCGCTCGATGCGAATTCAAGCCACAGGAATATCCCGGTGACCGTCGCCAGGATCAGCCCGCCGGTTGCGATCTGCGCATATAGATGCGTCTTGTCCACATTAGGATCGGACTCGGCGTCGCCGCCTTCCGCCGCCATATCGGGCGCATCGGTTTCGCCGCGCTTCCAGGGCAGCGCGAAGCGCAGGAACGGCGGCAGCTTGAGTGAAAGACTGACCAGCGTGCGTCCGTCCTAATTTGCCGTTTGCTCGCGGTACAACGAAATGCCGCGCAGGAGGGCCAGCGCCCGGACCAGTTGATAATCGAGCGGCCGGCTGGTATCCGGCGCTGCATTTTTGGCCTTTTCGGTCTTGCCGCCGCCGTCCGGTGCGCGTTTGCCGCTCTGGTTGTTCTTCAGCGAGCCGCGCAGATCTTTTTCCGAGCGGCTGCGGCGCCGCGCGAGCGGCTCCACCTTGGACGGCTCGACCAGGATGTCCGGTTCGATGCCCTTGGCCTGGATCGAGCGGCCCGACGGGGTGTAGTAGCGTTGGGTCGTCAACTTCATCGCGCCATTGCGCCCCAGCGGAATGATCGTCTGCACCGACCCCTTGCCGAAGCTCTTGGTCCCCAGGATGATGGCGCGCCGGTGATCCTGCAACGCGCCGGCGACGATTTCCGATGCCGAAGCGGAACCGCCATTGATCAAAACCACGATCGGCAGCCCGTCGGCCAGATCGCCGGGGCGGGCGTGAAACCGCTGCGCGTTGCCTTCGGCGCGCCCTCTGGTCGACACCACCTCGCCGCGCTCAAGGAACATGTCCGACACCGACACCGCCTGATCCAGCAAGCCGCCCGGATTGTTGCGCAGATCGATGACGTAGCCGCGTATCTTGTCCGCACCGATCTTCTTGTCGAGCTTGGCGAAGGCGTCTTTCAGGCCGGACGTGGTCTGTTCGGTGAAACTGGTTATGCGGACATAGCCGATTTCACCTTCGACCCTGGAGCGCACCGACCGGATGCGGATCTTGTCCCGCGTGATCGTGACGTCGAAGGGTTCGACGTTCTTGCGCAGAATGGTCAACAGAATGTCGGTGCCGATCCGGCCACGCATCTTTTCCACCGCCTCGCTCAGGGTCAATCCCTGTACCTCGGTATTGTCGATGCGCGAAATCAGATCGCCCGGTTCGAGCCCGGCGCGGTGGGCCGGCGTATCGTCGATCGGCGAGACCACCTTCACATAGCCGCCTTCCATGGTCACTTCGATGCCCAGCCCGCCAAACTCGCCCTTGGTCTGAACCCGCATATCCTTGAAGGTCTTCTTGTTCAGGTAGCTGGAATGCGGGTCGAGGCTCCGCAGCATGCCCTGTATGGCGGCTTCGATGAGCGTCTCGTCGGTGACTTCCTCGACATAGTCCGAACGGACACGCTCGAACACATCGCCGAACAGTTCCAGCAGACGGTAGATTTCCGCCTTGTCGGTTTTATCGCTCGCGGCATTGGCCGCCGGAATGGCGATCGTCAACGCAAGAATCCCGGCCATTAAAGCCGATTTGCCCATTATCGTTTTCATCCGCGCACCTTCTGCTTTCCGGCCGCAATCCACGGCAACGGATTTATCGGTCGGCCGTTTCTTCGTAGCTCGACATATAGTGTCGGCTTCGCGCCTTGACGAGGGTTCATCGCACCGATGGGTTCGCCGGCCAACACCCATTGCCCGATCGAGGCATCGATGCGCGCCAGTCCGGCGAGCAATGTATGATATCCGCCCCGATGTTCAATGATCAAGATCTGCCCGTAATTTCGGAATGGCCCGGCGAAGACAATCTTGCCGTCGAAGGGGGTCACGACCTGCGCGCCCGGCCTGGTTTCGAGCCGGATGCCGCGCGAGGTGTTGCCGAAATCAAGCGATTCGCCGTAGCTGCCGACCAGCCGGCTGGCGACCGGCAGCAC
>PTKA01000273.1 GCA_002937525.1 Alphaproteobacteria bacterium MarineAlpha10_Bin3 | reverse complement strand
CTGGTGCGCGGCGAGGCGCTCTAAAGGTTTTCAAGGACTTCGGTTTTGATGTCGAGAACTTCGCCCATCCATATCGCGTGGTCGGTATGATCGGCCAGCGCGTTGCCGGATTCGGGATGCACCAGGATCGCCAGGCCG
Source organism: Alphaproteobacteria bacterium MarineAlpha10_Bin3 (assembly GCA_002937525.1). Taxonomy (GTDB): domain Bacteria; phylum Pseudomonadota; class Alphaproteobacteria; order UBA8366; genus MarineAlpha4-Bin1. The sequence goes on along the minus strand of PTKA01000273.1, from coordinate 3,610 downwards.
CGCCGGTTCAAAGCCAGCCAGGGGACGAAACTGGCGAACAATTCGGTCGCAAATAGCACCTGATACATCCAGCGCGTATGCGGCCCGACCTGCCGCGGTGCCAGCGGCCCAGGGTCACCTCGAAACGCGCATCGATGGTGTCGCGCACGGCCTGCGCATCGGCTTCGCTATCGGCGTCGAAATAGATATGGGCGTGATAGCCGGTGATCCGTTCGATAGTCTTGAAGGTCATGGCGACTGTTCCTTCTCAAGGATCGCGTGACAGGCCGTTCTCGGTAAGCGCATCCAGATAATCCTGCCAGATACCGTCCTGGTTGCGGCCAAGATCGTATAGATAGCTCCAGCTGAAAATTCCGGTATCGTGCATATCGTCGAAATTGATCCGGATGGCGTAGTTGCCGACCGGAACCATCGACATGATGCCGACATGGCGGCACCCGACGATAATTTTTTTCTGATCCGGGCCGTGACCCTGAACCTCCGCCGACGGGCTTTCCACGCGCAGCAGTTCGGCTGGCAGGCGGAACCGGGCACCGTCGTCGAAATCGATCTCCAGGACCTTCTGCGCCTCTTTGTAGCGGATTTCACGGGGCCAGGCGGTGCCGGTGTTCGTGGTTTCGTTCTCGTTCATGGCTCATCGTCCAGTGGCCGGGCTTCTTCGACCAGCATGATCGGGATGCCGTCGCGGATCGGATAAGCGAGATTGGCTTGCTTGCTGACCAACTCGCTTTTCTTGGTGTCGAGTATCAACGGCCCCTTGGTCAGGGGGCAGACCAGGATTTCCAGGAGTTTGGGATCGACGCCGGCTGTGTGGTCTGACATGGCTATGCTCCTTATTGTCGTGTGCCGCCGGGCTGGTCGTGCGCCGCCATCTCGACGACCGCCGTCAATAGTTCGGCGCGCGCCGTCAGGTCGGCGGCTTCCAGCAGCGCCTGTTTTTCCGGTGGGTCGAACGGGCAGAGCATGGCGATCGAGGTGACCAAAGCCTCGTCTTCGGCCCGCTCGATGGCGGCCCAATCGGCCTGGATGCCCTTGACGGAAAAATAGCTTCGCACCGCGCCGATCAGCTTCTGGCGGTCGAATTCGGCGGCCGCCGCCGCCAGATCGCCCCGGAACCGGTCCCAGTCGACGGTGCATTTCCGGTAGCCCCGGATTGTGGGAATTTCCTCGACGATGGCGAACCGGCTCACACCCTTGAGCGACAGGATGAAGCGGCCGTCGTCGGTTTCCTCGAAATGGATGATCCGTCCGGCACAGCCCGTTTGATAGACCGCCGGTTCGCCTTCATGCGCCTCTGCGTTGACCGTCGATGGCTGCACCATGCCGACCATGCGGTCCGACGCCAGCGCGTCGGTAATCATGTTCATATAACGCGGTTCGAAAATATTGAGCGGCAGGGTGCCGCGCGGCAGCAACAATACCCCGGTCAGCGGAAAGATCGGCAGCGCCGCCGGCAAATCACCGAAGTCGGGGTCGAATGGGCTCATGAAAACAATATGGTGGATAATCGCCGGCGGCTCGAATCGACCAGGGGGTTGGTCGCGCCCAGCGCGTCGAATATTTCGATCAATTGCTTGCGCGCCGCGTCGTCTTGCCACGACCGTTTCTTTTGCACGATGGTCAGAAGATGGTCGATCGCGTCTTCCGCGCGTCCCGTCGCGTAGTACGCAAGGGCCAGATCGAAACGCGCCTGATGATCGTTCGCATCGGCGGCGACGCTGGCTTCCAGGGCGGCCGCCTGGCCCGCTGCTTCGCCTGCCTTGGCGGCCAGGATCAGTGCCGCAGTGGCGCTTTTGATGTCGGCATCCTCGCGCTTGTCGGCGGGAACGGTGTCGAGGATTTCGCGCGCCGCATCGCTCTGCCCCTGTGCCAGCAGGGCGCGCGCCATGCCGGCCACGGCCGGCAGGTTTTCCGGTTCGTGTTTGACGATCTCGGCGTAGATCGCGCCGGCGGTGGCGATATCGCCGGTATCCTCGGCCGCGCGCGCCTGTTCCATCGCCGATTCGAGCGGCGTCGGCCCGATCGACCCGCCGGCCTTTTCGACCACGCGCGCAATGAAGTTCTTGATCTCGCTTTCGGGCTGCGCGCCAACGAATCCATCGACCGGTTGTCCGCCAACGAAGGCGAACACGGCCGGGATCGACTGGATGCGCATCTGGGCCGCGATTTCCTTGTTCTCGTCGATATCGACCTTGACCAGCTTGATCGCGCCGCCGGCGGCGGCGACCGCCTTTTCGATGATCGGGCCGAGCGTCTTGCAGGGCTCGCACCATGGTGCCCAGAAATCGACGATGACGGGGGTCTCCTGGCTCGCCTCGACGACGTCGGCCATGAAGGTCGCGGAGGTGGCGTTTTTGGTCAGGCCGGCTGACGCCGTCGACTGGCCGATAATCGCTTCCATACTCGTGTCTCCATCTGAACTTTTACACCTGTCTCGATGCTCTTAGATGGCGGTTTTTAACGCCGGTGACAAGTCCGTTTCGATGCGAATTAATCCAGGGCGTCGAAGTCGAGGACCAGCGGAATATGCGATTCCGCTTCCAGAAACCGGATCAGGTCGCCGGGTGCCAGCGCAATGGTCATGTCGTTGCGCATGGGGTGGGCGTTGAGCGGGTCCGGGCCGAAGATCGCCTGGTCAAGCACGACCGACACGTCGCCGGTGCGGTCGTTGATGATCCCGAACGGGGTGACGGCGCCGGGCTGGACGCCAAGATGCGCCATCAGCAACTCGGCGCTGCCAAACGACAGAGCGCCCTTGGCGCCGAGCCGCCGGCGCAGCGCCTTCAAATCGATTTTCCGGTCTTCCAGGGCCGTGATCAGCCAGATTTTCTTCTTTTTGTCGCGCAGGAACAGGTTTTTGATATGAATGCCGGGCAACGCGCCGCGCAACGCCTGCGATTCCTCGACGGTGAATAGCGGCGGATGGCGATGCGTCCGATAGGCGATCTCCAGCCCATCGAGCCGCGCAAACAGCCCTTCATCGGTGATGTTCATGGGATAGTGATTACATTCCGCCGTGCTGCGCCGCAAGCCTGTCCCGATGCTTGCAATACGGGCAGCATTGCGTATTATGCCGCGCCGCCATGTTCACGATGGCGCCGCGGGCGTAGCTCAGGGGTAGAGCGCAACCTTGCCAAGGTTGAAGTCGTGGGTTCGAATCCCATCGCCCGCTCCATTATTTCAAATGGTTAGAGTGAAACAGCCAAGGCATTGCTTCTTTCTAGCAACCAATTAGCAACCAACGTAGACGATTTCGCGCCTATAATGCGCCATACCCGCAACGCCCGGTATCACCATTCTGCCGCAGGATTCTCCATCTGATCCGCTCGTCAAGCGGTCATTCCGCCTTCAATGCACCGCGCCCCCAGGCTCCGTCCGCTCCAACTCCTTCACGGCGGCCAGCACCCGCCGCCACGTCCCGGCGCCGTCAAGGTCGCCTTGCGCGAGTAATTTATCGGCGCGCATGGCCGCATGGATCGTGGCGTCGGCGCCGTAGCTGTCGATCAGAGCTTTGGCGGAGCGCCAGATGTCTGCTTCATCCATTACGGTAGCTTCAGCACAGTTTCCAATTTCGAGGCGGAGCGTAATACGCCGTGCCCCAACAACCTTA
>PTKA01000272.1 GCA_002937525.1 Alphaproteobacteria bacterium MarineAlpha10_Bin3 | reverse complement strand
TAAACCTGCTTAGACGACTCTTCCGCATGCTTCCCATGATAACGCCTTTTTGGCATTATCTGGGTCAGCCCCTTTTTTTCAATAAGTTACCTTGTTATAGGTGGATGAAAACGTGGACATACCGTGCCAAAACGGGTTCGAACCGTGCGAAACAGGCCGGCTTTCCGAAACCCGCCGCGCGCCGTTGTGTTACGCCCTTCACCCGCTTATGTTCCCGCCATTCTTGGAACCCAGGCCCGTGACCCCGCCATGACCGACCCCACCCATATCCGCAATTTTGCCATCATCGCCCATATCGACCATGGCAAATCGACCCTGGCCGACCGGCTGATCGAGCGGGCCGGGAATATCCAGGCGCGCGAGATGAAGGCGCAGTTGCTCGATTCGATGGATATCGAACGCGAACGCGGCATCACCATCAAGGCGCAGACGGTGCGGCTCGAATATACCGCCAAGGATGGCCAGGACTACGTCCTGAATTTGATCGACACGCCCGGCCATGTCGATTTCGCCTATGAGGTCAGCCGCAGTCTGGCCGCCTGCGAAGGGTCGATCTTGCTGGTCGATGCGTCCCAGGGGGTCGAGGCGCAGACGTTGGCGAACGTGTATCTGGCGCTCGATTCCGACCATGAAATCGTCACCGTGCTGAACAAAGTCGATCTGGCGTCGGCCGAACCGGACCGCATCCGCCAGCAGATCGAGGACGTCATCGGGCTCGACGCCAGCGACGCGCTGGAAATCTCGGCCAAGACCGGCCAGGGCATCGACGATGTTCTGGAAGCCCTGATCGAGCGGCTGCCGGCGCCCAAGGGCGAAGCCGGCGATGCGTTGCGCGCCTTGCTGGTCGATAGCTGGTACGATTCGTATCTTGGCGTCGTCACCCTGGTCCGGGTGCGCGACGGCGAACTGCGCAAGGGCCAGCGCATCCGCATGATGTCGAGTGGTGCCGCCCATCAAATCGACCGGGTCGGGGTCTTCAGGCCCAAGGCGGAGCTGCGCGACCGGCTCGGCCCCGGCGAAATCGGCTTCATCACCGCATCGATCAAATCGGTCGCCGATTGCAAGGTCGGCGACACCTTGACCGATGACCGCAAGCCGGCGATGGCGGCACTGGACGGCTTCAAGCCTTCGGTGCCGGTGGTGTTTTGCGGCCTGTTCCCGATCGACGCCGCGGATTACGACGATCTGCGCGAAAGCCTGGCCAGGCTGGCGCTGAACGATTCGAGTTTCCATTACGAAGTGGAATCGTCGGCGGCGCTGGGCATGGGGTTTCGCTGCGGCTGCCTTGGCCTGCTGCATCTGGAAATCGTCCAGGAACGGCTGGAGCGCGAATTCAATCTCGATCTGATCACCACCGCGCCCTCGGTGGTCTACCGGATCACGCGGACCAACGGCGAGACCTTAACCTTGCACAACCCGGCCGACTATCCCGATCCGGTGCAGATCGACACCATCGCCGAGCCCTGGATCAAGGCGACGATCATGACGCCGGACGACTATCTTGGCGGCGTGCTTGGGCTTTGCACCGAGCGGCGCGGCGAGCAGGTCGAGCTGACCTATGTCGGCGACCGGGCGATGGTGGTCTACAGGCTGCCGCTGAACGAAGTCGTGTTCGATTTCTACGACCGCCTGAAATCGATCAGCCGCGGCTATGCCAGCTTCGACTATGAGATGGACGGTTACCGCGACGGCGATCTGGTCAAGGTCGGAATCCTGGTCAATGGCGAGCCGGTCGACGCCCTGGCCTTGATCACCCACCGCACGCAATCGGAGCGCCGCGGCCGGATGCTGTGCGAGCGACTCAAGACGCTGATCCCGCGCCAGCTGTTCAAGATCGCCATCCAGGCGGCGATCGGCGGCAAGGTGATCGCGCGCGAAACCGTCAGCGCACTGCGCAAGGACGTCACCGCGAAATGCTATGGCGGCGACATTACCCGCAAGCGCAAATTGCTCGACAAGCAAAAGAAGGGCAAGAAACGCATGCGCCAGTTCGGCCGGGTCGAAATCCCGCAATCCGCCTTCCTGGAAGCCCTGCGCATGGATGACCGCTAAGCAAATCTCGAGCGAACCGTTTTGGTTCGCGACGACGTATTTTGCGTTAAAAAACCAAATCCCGAGCGTGCCGGTTTGGTCCGCGACGACGAATTTTGCGTTAAAAAACAACTCTATAGCTGGAAGAAGCTCCGGATTCGGCCAAGTAACTGTTCGGCGTATCCGCCCTGGGCGGCGGTGCGGCCGGCGGCGTCGCGGGACGCCTGGGCCACCGCTTCGGTCGCTTCCTGACGCTGGCTCAGCAGATCGACCAGGGTTTCGGCGATCCGTGGGCGCGCCTTGAGCAGCGGTTCCAGGTGGATTTTTTCGATCTTGTAGATTACCGCGTCGGTCAAAGCGACGATGCTGGCGCTGCGCGGCGCGCCGGTCAGCAGCGACATTTCGCCGAAAAATTCGCCCGGACCGACCTTGGCGACCGCGCGTTCCTCGTCATTTTCGTCGAACCGGACCCGGACTTCCAGCAACCCTTCGGCGATGACATAGAGCGACGACCCGTCGGCCCCCTGTTCGACGATATGCTGGCCGGCGCGGACTTGGCGCATCTCAAGCTGCGCCGCCAAGGCCATTGTTTCGTCCTCCTGCAAGGATGCGAACAGGTCGATCTGGCTGAGCAGATCGGCGACCGCGAGCGATTGGAATTCCTCACGCTCTTCCTGCTCATAAAGATGGACATCTCGTTGCGGATAGGCGACCGAGATATCGGCCCAGCGCAGATGCTCCCACACCCGGGTCAACACGTTGTTCAAATGATCGGGATGTTCGCCGTAATTCTCGACCCAGACCTTGAGTTCGTAAACCACATAGGATTCCTCGAAGCTGAGGATGCGGGGGACTGGCGCTGGATCAACAAGCACCCGCTCACACGCCAGCGCCGCCGCCTTCAACACCGCCTTGGCGCGGGCCGGCGGAACCCGGTAGCCGAGCCGGACCTGGACCAGAAAGGCATAGCTGTTGTCCGGATAATGAAAGTTGACGATCCGCGCCGTCGCCATGCCGGCATTGGGCTGGATGATCTCGGTATCCATGCGGCTGCGCAGGTGGGTCGCGCGCCAGTTGATCTCCACGACTTCGCCCTCGAAGCCGCTGTCGAGTTGAATCCAGTCGCCCTGGCGGTACGGGTGTTCCATATTCAACGCGATGCCGGAAAACACATCCCCCAGCGTATTTTGCAAGGCGAAGCCGAGCACGACCGCGACCACGCCAGAGGTCGCCAGCAGGCCGGTCACCGGCTGCTCGAAGACGAAGGCGACGATCCCGAACACCGCAATGATGAAATAGGCGGCGCCCAGTACGTCCTTGAGCAGCTTGGGCACCGCCTGTTCGCTGAACAGACCGCGCCACAGCAGCACTTCGGTGGCGCGGATCGCCAGACCGGCCAGCGGCAGCCACCAGAAAACGCTGGCGATCTGCCATAACAGCGTTGGCAGCGCGGCGCCGGGCTCGACCTCGATCCAGCTCGGAAAGTCGTCGATGACGATTATCAAGGCGCAGATGAACAAGAACATCAGCGCCGAGGAAATCAGCTTTCGATTTACCCGGTCGCGCACGAAATGCAGGCTCAAGAGCAACGCAAAACTTCCGGCCGCGACAAGGCCTAGCAAGGCGAGCGGCACTCCTTGTAACGGCATGGTGGCTCCTGTTGCTGACTGGACCCAATGCGGCCTTGAATGGATTCAAAATGCCGCCGCGAAAGTATAG
>PTKA01000271.1 GCA_002937525.1 Alphaproteobacteria bacterium MarineAlpha10_Bin3 | reverse complement strand
ACACGATTGGCCACTTGCTCGATCGCTTCCCGCCACAGGAATGCAGCAATTACTTCAGAAACGCCGGATACGTCTAAACTTGATCGGAACATGCTCTAAGGACCCGGCTTCAGTCCTATTGCAATGCCGCCTCCCGCTCCAACGCATTCGTGAATATATCCACGAACAAATCCACTTCGGCGTCACCCATCGGCGTGGAAAGGGCGCCGAGGCCGGTTCCAGCGATCAGGATGCCGTTGTCGCGTAGAAATGCGACGACCCGCTCCAGGGCTGGCGCCTGTGCGTTGGCGGCCTGGGCGGTGCGGTAATCGACCAGCCGCGCGGAGGTCATCAGGATGCGGAACAGCGAACCGGCGCCGGTGACCTGGCCGTCGATCCCGGTTTTTTCAAAAGCGTCGGCGATGCCGTCGCGGATGCGCTGGCCCAGTGCGTTCAGGCGTGTGAATTCGGCCGGAATCATCAATTCCATCGCCATTTTGCCGGCGACCATGGACACCGGGTTGGCGTTGAAGGTGCCGCCATGCGGGGCCAGCGGCTTGCCGTGCCTTGGGTCGAAGACCGCCATGGCATCGGCGGTGCCGGCGATGGCGCCGATCGGAAAACCGCCGCCGATGATCTTGGCCAGTGTCGTGAGGTCCGGATCGACGCCGAAGACGCCTTGCGCGCCGGCATGGTCGAGGCGGAAGCTGATGACTTCGTCGAATATCAGCAACATGCCGCACTCAGACGTGACCCGGCGCAGCATTTCCAGATAGCCGCGCTGGGCCGGGATCAAACCGCCCCGGTTCGGCATCGGATCGACCAGAACGCAGGCAAGATCGCCAGCGTTGGCGCGCAAGATCCGCTCGGCCTCGCCGCTGCGGTTGAAGGGGATGACGACGACGTTATCGAGGACGCCTTGCGGCGTGCCGTGGGAATAGGGCACCGATCTGGGCTCGGCATTGCCCCAGGTTTCGGGCGATGAATCCAGGCTGACTTCGGCGAAATCGTAACTGCCGTGATACGCCCCTTCGCATTTGGCGATTTTAGGCCGGCCGGTCCGGGCGCGGGCCGCTTTCAGCGCGATCATTACCGCTTCGGACCCGGAATTGGCGAACCGGACATGATCGAAGCTTTGCACCCGCGAACACAGCAATTCGGCCAGCTCGATTTCGGTTTCGGTCGGCAAGGGAAAAGCGGTGCCCAGCGGCAATCGCTGTGTCACCGCCTCCATAATGGCCGGGTGCGCATGGCCGTGCAGCAGTGAGGTGTAGTTGTTCAGCAGGTCGAGATAGCGGTTGCCGTCGACATCGGTCAGCCAGCATCCTTCGCCCGACGCGGCATAGACCGGATGCGGCGACGACCACACCGTGGTGCGCGAGTTGCCTCCCGGCAGCACCTTGGTTGCGCGCGCGAACAACGCCGCCGATTTGCCGATCTGTAATTCACCCATAGGTCCGTTCCCCAAATTTACCCTTCGCCGCGCAACTCAACGCGGCGGATTTTACCGGATATGGTTTTTGGCAATTCGGCCACGAAATTGATCTTGCGCGGATATTTATAGGGTGCTGTGTTGGCCTTGCAGAAATCCTGTATTTCCGCGCTCAGCGCGTCCGACGCTTCATACCCGGCGGCCAGGATGATATAGGCGACGACAAGCTGGCCGCGGACCTCATCCGGCTCGCCGATCACCGCACTTTCCGCGACGGCGGGATGTTCTAGCAAGGCACTTTCGACCTCGAACGGGCTGATCCGGTAGCCGGCCGAACCGATCAGATCGTCGGCCCGGCCGACAAACCAGAAATACCCGTCTTCGTCGCGCGTCGCCGTGTCGCCGGTATAGTACCAGCCGTTGTGGAACGCAGCACTGTCCAACTCACCACCCTCGTAATAACCAGCGAACAGGCCGGGCGGCCAAGGGTCGGTCAGCCGCACCGCGATATGGCCAATCTCGCCCAGCGGCGGCACATTGCCGTCCTCATCGACGACATCCATCGCGATGCCGGGAACCGGCTGCCCCATGGAACCGAACTTGACCGGCTGATCGGGGAAATTGGCGATGATATTTACGGTTTCGGTCTGGCCGTAGCCGTCGGCAATGGTGGTGCCGGTCTGTTCCTTCCAGTAGCGGATCACTTCGGGGTTCAGCGGTTCGCCGGCCCCCATCGAGCGCCGGATCGACGACAGGTCGTAGCTGCCAAGGTCCATCTGGGCGAACAGGCGATAGATCGTCGGCGGGGCGCAAAAGGTGGTTATTTTCAGCTTCTTGATCAAATTCAGGTGAAATTCCGCACCGAACCCGCTGCCGTCATACAGAACAACGCTGACGCCCATCAGAAATTGCGGGAACAGCATCCCCCAGGCCGCCTTGGCCCATCCGGTATCGGTCAGCGTCCAGTGAATATCGTCGCGGTTCAGGTCCATCCAGAACAGGGCGGTGGACGCATGGGCCAGGCCATAGGCGAAATCGCGCGGCACCATCTTGGGCATCGCCGTGGTGCCGGAGGTAAAATAAGCCATCATCATATCGGTGGATTTGACCGCGAGGCGCTGTGCAATCGTGTCGCTGGCGGCGGCGCACATCGCGTGCGATGAAATCCAGCCCTCGCGGGGGCCGCCGATCACGATGAAATGCTTCAACGTCGGGCAATCGGCGCGCACTGCATCGACCTTGTCGCAATGTTCGGGCGAAACGATGACCACGCGCGCCCTGGAATGGTTCACGCGGTAGGCGATGTCCTTGGCCGTCAGCAAAGTCGTGCCGGGCATCGAAATTACGCCGGCCTTCATGCAGCCGAACAAGGCGTCGTACCATTGCGGAATACGGCCGGCGACCAGACAGGCGAAATCGCCCTTGCGGACGCCGAGCGCCATCAATCCATTGGCGAACCGGTTCGAGCTGGCGGCCATCTGCGAATAGGAGATTTCCTCGATCCGCGCGCCGTCGCCCGATACCGCGATCACCGCGGTTTTGTCGAATTGCGCACCCTGCCGGTCGATCACGTCATAGGCGAAGTTAAAATCATCGGGAATGTCAGGCTGGTAGTTGCGGACCGCATGGGCGTAGCCGCGCTCTATCTTCATGAAATCATACATGGCGTCTCTTCCCTGATCGGCGAAACAGCGGTTTGGGTTCAGTCGGCCGGGCAATGGCGCAGATACTGGCCGACGAAATCGCAGCCCACGAACTGCGAATAGGCGTCGAGGATCCGCTTCGTGACCGGGCCGGGCACAGCACCATCGGCGACCGGGGCGCCGTTGACGCTGCGCACCGGGCACAGGCACAGGCTGGTTGAAGAGAGGAACAGCTCATCGGCATTGATCGCGTCGAACACATCCAGGTCTTGCTCGATACACTCGATGCCCGCCGCCTGCGCCAGTTCGATCACCGTCGCGCGGCTGATGCCGGGCAGCACGAACTGTTCGCGCGGTGTCATCAGCACGCCGTCGCGGACCACGAACACATTGCAGCCCATCGCTTCGCACAGATTGCCGTTGGTATCGAGCAGCAACGGCCAGGCTTCGGGGTCGCTGGCCTTGGCTTCCAGATCGGCCATGATCAGGTTGAGGTAGTTGTGGGTCTTGGCGCGCGGCGACAGCGATTCGGGCGGCGTCCGGCGCACCGAGGAGACCAGCAAATCGATCCCGTCGCGGTACGCCCGCGCGCGTTTGCGGAACGGCAGCGGCGTGCAATCGACGATGATCGTCGGGCCGGTCTGCGCGGTTTCCTCGCCGTCGATCCCATCGAGGCCGCGCGACACCCGCTGCGCCA
>PTKA01000270.1 GCA_002937525.1 Alphaproteobacteria bacterium MarineAlpha10_Bin3 | reverse complement strand
CCATGACGCCTTCGCACAGGATCAGGTCGGCGTCGCGGTCGAGCTGTCCGGCCAGGCCGGCCAGGACCGTCCGGCGCATGGCCCAGCTATCGAGGTTGATGCAGTCGCGCCGCGTGGCGGCGCCAAGATAGGCCGAATCAATGTAGTCCGGGCCGGTTTTGGCCGCCGCGACCCGCAGGCCGGCATTGCGGTAGGCCCGCGCCAGGGCCAGGGTGACGACGGTCTTGCCGCTGCCGCTTGCGGGTGCCGCGACGATCAGTCCGGGCGTCGGCATTCAGCCCGCGAGCCGGACCAGCACAATGGTCACCACCGCCCATTGCAGCACATGAATGAGGACGCTGGCGCGGTGCAACGCCCCGGCGCGGCGGGTCTGTCCGGCTTCGCGGGCCCGGTTCAAGGCCGGCAGCAGCAGCGCGCGGCTGGCGAAGAACAGCGCCGCGACCGCGGCCAGCGCGATCCCTTCGGGGCGGTAGCTGGCAATCGCCAGCAGGATCGCCGCCGGTAGCAGCGCGACCAGCCCCAGGGTTAGGAAATACCGGGGAAACAGCGCCCGCATGAAACCGGCCGCGGTCTCGCGCGGCAGGTTGATGAACACCAGCGGCGCGAACAACGCCATGAAGAACGTCATGCCGCCGAACAAGGCGGCGGTCACGACCAATGCCGCGATATGCAAAGTAAGCCAGTCAAACATCGCGGCGCATTATATCCCTGCCTGTGGGCGAAATTCTATCGGGCCACCGCATTGGCGATGAAAAATATGCCGGCCGCGAGGGCCGCCGCCGCCGGCACCGTGATGACCCAGGCCGACGCAATGCGGAGCAGATGCTCCCGGCGGACCAGCTTGCGCCATTTGGCGCGTTCCACGGGGTCGCCGCGCGGCATTTTTTTGTCGCCGCCATAGCGGCCATGATTGATGTGGGTTCGCCGGGCGGTGTGATATTCGCGGTAGAACCCGACGCCGAAAATGGCGCCGACGGCGATATGGGTGGAACTGACCGGCAGGCCCAGCGCCGAAGCGATCAGAACGGTAATGGCGGCGGACAGCGCCACGCAATAGGCGCGCATCGGGTTTATTTTGGTGATCTGTTCGCCGACCGTGCGGATCAGCTTCGGGCCGAACAGCAACAGCCCGGCGCAGATGCCGGCGGCGCCGACCGCCAGAATCCAGAACGGCACCGTGACCTTGGCGGCGATGGCGCCCGAACTGGCGGCGTTGACGATGGCGGCCAGCGGCCCGACCGCGTTGGCGACATCGTTGGCGCCATGCGCAAACGACAGCAGCGCCGCCGAACAAATCAGCGGAATGGTAAACAGCTCGCGCAACGATTTGTTGCGGTTCTCCATGCCCTGCGACTGGCGGCGGATCAACGGCCGCAGCACCGCATAGCTCGCGATGCCCACGCCGATGCCGATCGCCACGATGACCAGGGCGTCGGGCTTCCAGATTTTCTTCAAACCCTTCATCACCAGATAGGCGGAAAAGATGCCGGCCATCAGCGCCACCAGAACCGGAACCCAGCGCCTTGCCGCGGCGATCTTGTCGGGCTGGTAGATAATCCGCGCTTTGATGAAGGCGAGGAACAAAGCCGCGATCACGCCGCCCATGACCGGCGAAATCACCCAGCTCGCCGCGATCTTCGCCATCGTCGGCCAGTTGACCACGGCGAAGCCGGCCGCCGCCATCCCGGCCCCGGCGACGCCGCCGACCACCGCATGGGTGGTTGATACCGGTGCGTTCAGGACGGTCGCGAGGTTGACCCAGATCGCGGCCGCCAGCAGCGCCGACATCATCGCCCACATGAAGGTGCGGCTGTCGGGAATCTGATCGGCGGCGATGATGTTCTTCGATATCGTCGATACCACGTCGCCGCCGGCCAGCACCGCCCCCGCGACCTCGAAGATGGCGGCGATAATCAGCGCGCCGGTCATGGTCAGCGCCCGCGACCCGACCGCCGGCGCCACGTTATTGGCGACATCGTTGGCGCCGATATTGAGCGCCATATAAGCGCCGATCACCCCGGCGGCGATGACGAAGTTCTGGTTGGCGCCGCCGCCCGACGCCAGCGTGGCGACGAACCATGCGATAACAAGAAACAATATCGCCGCGCCGATCGCGGCGGCCCGCGGCGCCATCGTGCGGAACGCCGCATTGATCTGACCGATCTTGGCCAGATCCTTGACGAGGGTTTCTTTGTACATTGAAGGGGTCCGTTCCGCCGGGAAAAGGGAGACCGTGTCGCATTTCGCCAATGTCGCGTCCGTTTGACATAAGCCCGGCACGGATGCAATTGCTATTGCTGCGGCAAATTGGATCACGGCTAGGGAGCAAAATATGAACGGTGCGGAAAGTCTGGTGCGAACGCTTATCGATGGCGGCGTGACGGTGTGTTTCACCAATCCGGGCACTTCGGAGATGCATTTTGTTGCCGCCCTCGACAAGGTCGATGGCATGAATTGTCATCTTTGCCTGTTCGAGGGCGTGGTGTCGGGTGCCGCGGACGGCTATGCGCGCATGACCGGCAAGCCGGCATCGACCTTGCTGCATCTGGGGCCGGGTCTGGGCAACGCCGTCGCCAATCTGCACAATGCGCGCAAGGCGAATGTACCGATGGTCAATATCGTCGGCGAACACGCGACCTATCACATTGAATACGACGCGCCGCTGACCGCCGATATCGAAGGCATCGCGCGGCCGGTGTCGCATTGGGTCAAAACCTCCAAATGCGCCAGATCGGTCGCCGCCGACGGTGCCGCCGCGATAGCCGCCGCTAGAGCCGCGCCGGGCCAGATCGCCACCCTGATCCTGCCCGCCAACACCGCCTGGGACGACAGCGACGGCCCGGCCGCAACCCCGGCCATCGCCGGGCGGGCGACGGTGGACGAAGACGCCATTGCCGGGGCGGCGAAAATATTGCGTTCGGGCGAACCGACCTTGCTGCTGCTGACCGGCCAGGCGCTGTACGAACACCCGCTTGACCTGGCCGGGCGCATTGCCGCCGTGAGCGGCGCGAAACTCATGGCGCAAGGGGCCAATGCGCGGCTACAGCGCGGCGCCGGGCGGGTGCCCGTCAACCGGATCCCCTTTGTCGTCGATCAGGCGCTGGCGGTGCTGGCGCCCTTCCAGAACATCATCCTGGTCGGCACCAAGGAACCGGTCGCATTCTTCGCCTATCCCGGCAAGCCCAGCAAACTGGAAGCCGACGGGTGCAAATTCCACCGGCTCTGCGACCTGGCGGAGGATATGGAGGACGCGCTGGCGCGCCTCGCCGATGCGCTCGACGCCAAAGCCGACAGTGCGGTGACCCAATCGTCCCAGCGCCCCGACCTGCCGGCCGGCGAACTGAACCCGGATTCGATTGCCGCCGTGCTGGGGGCGCTGTTGCCGGAAGGCGCCATCATTGCCGATGAATCGGTGACCACCGGGCGCGGTTTCTACCCCCTTACCGCCGGCGCGCCGCCGCATGACTGGCTCAACAACATGGGCGGGGCGATCGGCCTCGGCATGCCCTTGGCGACCGGCGCCGCCGTGGCCTGCCCCGACCGCAAGGTAATCTGTCTGGAAGGCGATGGCAGCGGCATGTACACGCTGCAAGCGTTGTGGACCCAGGCACGCGCCGGGCTGGACGTGACGACGGTGGTCTTCGCCAACCGGTCGTATCAGATACTGATGGGTGAATTATCCAATGTCGGGGCGCAAAATCCGGGGCGCAAGGCGCTCGATATGCTGAATATCGACCGGCCCGACCTGGATTGGGTGAAATTGGCC
>PTKA01000027.1 GCA_002937525.1 Alphaproteobacteria bacterium MarineAlpha10_Bin3 | reverse complement strand
ACCATCTGCCCCGATATCGACACCCTGGTTTACACGCTCTCAGGACTCGCCAATCCCGAACCCGGCTGGGGCCGGGCCGGAGACACGCCGGCTTTTATGCAGGCGCTGGCAGAACTCGGCGGCGAAACCTGGTTCCATCTCGGCGATCGCGACCTGGCCATGCATGTGGCGCGGACGCATCGCCTGCGCGCCGGCGAATCCTTGAGTCACGTCACCGCCGATATCTCTGCCCGTCTCGGCATCACGGCGCGTATCCTACCGGCAAGCGACGACCCGGTGCGCACGATCGTTGAGACCGGCGACGGAGACTTGGCCCTGCAACATTATTTCGTGCGCGAGAAATGCGCACCGAAAGTCACGGGATTCCGCTATGACGGCGCTGAAAGCGCGCGGGTCAACGGCGAAATTCTCGACGCCCTGTCGCAACCGGCGCTTGGGGCAGTCATCATCTGCCCGTCCAACCCTTACATCAGCGTCGATCCTATTCTCGCCATGCCCGGGCTAGAACGGGCGCTGAAAGACTGCGCCCGGCCGATCGTCGCGGTCTCGCCGATTGTCGGCGGCACGGCGCTCAAGGGGCCGACGGCCAAGATGATGACGGAGCTGGGGTTGGAGACGACGGCGCTTCAGGTGGCCCGGCATTATCGCGGCCTGATCGACGGGTTCGTTCTTGACGATGTGGACGGCGGCGCGGTGGACGCGGTCGAGCGCCTGGGCTGCAAGGCGATGGTGACGAATACCATGATGAATTTCCTATCGGATCGTGTATTGTTGGCGCGCGCGACAATCGCGTTCGCCGCTGAATTGAGGGAAAGTTAACGCGCTATGTGGGCGGTCCTGCCAGCCAAGAATTTCGATGACGCCAAGCAGCGGCTTGCCGGTGCGTTGAACGCCGCCGATCGCCGCGATCTGTTCGCGGCCATGTTCGAAGATGTTCTGGAAACGCTTTGTGCGGTCGATGGGCTGGCCGGCGTGCTGGTGGTCACGCGCGATGACGTGGCGGCCGCAATCGCCCGGCGGCACGGCGCGCATGTATTGTCGGAAGCCGCCAACCGGGGTCAGACCGCAGCGGTCCAAGCCGCCGCCGCCTGGCTGCGCGAAAAGGGCGCCGAGGGGATGATTGCTGTACCCGGCGACGTGCCGCTGGCCACGCCGGCGGAAATCGAACAGGTGCTGGCGGCGCACCGGCCGGCCCCGGCCATGACCATCGTGCCGGCGCGCGACGAACGCGGTTCCAACTGCATCGCCTGCTCGCCGCCGGACCTGATCGCGTTTCGGTTCGGCAATGACAGTTTCCAGCCGCATCTGAGCGAAGCAGCAGCGCGCGGCGTCATTCCGGTGATCCTGAAGCTGCCGGGCCTTGGCTTGGATATCGACCGGCCCGACGATCTGGCATTGCTGATTGATGCGCCGGGCAATAGCCGGGCGCAACGCTGGGCGACGCGGCGGCGCGCGGCATGATCGCGCGCCAGGAAATACTGGCTTTGGCGCAAACGGCGGAATTGCCGGCGCTGATGGCGCGTGCGGCTTCGCTCCGCGATGCGGCCTATGATGGAAAGATCACTTATTCGCGCAAGATTTTCATTCCGCTGACCCAGCTGTGCCGCGATGTGTGCCATTACTGCACCTTCGCCCATCCGCCAAAACGCGGGCAGCGTGCCTATATGACCCACGGCGAAATCCTCGCCATTGCCCGCGCCGGGGTCGAAGCGGGGTGCAAGGAGGCGCTGTTCACGTTGGGCGACAAGCCGGAATTGCGCTACCGGGTGGCGCGCGAGGAACTGGCGTCGCTTGGCCATGACACCACGCTTGGCTATCTGGCCGAGGTCGCCGAACTGGTGTTTCGCGAGACCGGCATCCTGCCGCATCTCAATGCGGGCGTGATGAGCGCAGACGATATGGCGGCGCTGCGCCGGGTTTCGGTCAGCCAGGGCTTGATGCTGGAATCCATATCGCCGCGACTGGCGCAAAAAGGCATGCCGCATCACGGTTCGCCCGACAAACGGCCCGAAGCCCGCCTGGCGACAATCCGGGCGGCGGGCAAGGCGGCAACGCCCTTCACCACCGGCATCCTGATCGGCATCGGCGAAACCCGGCTTGAGCGCATCGAATCGCTGCTGGCGTTGCGCGATCTGCACCAAGAATATGGCCATATCCAGGAAATCATCATCCAGAATTTCCGGGCCAAGCCTTTGACCCGGATGGAAAATGCGCCGGAACCCTCGATCGAAGAGTTGCTGTGGACCATCGCCATGGCGCGGCTGATCTTTACCCCCGATGTGACCATCCAGGCGCCGCCGAACCTCAGCCCCGGCATGCTGGACCGGTTGATCGACGCCGGGTTGAACGATTGGGGCGGGGTGTCGCCGGTGACCCCGGATCATGTCAACCCGGAAGCGCCGTGGCCGCATCTGGACATGCTGGCCGAACGCACCGCCGATTGCGGCAAGGTATTGGTCGAGCGGCTGGCGATCTACCCGGACTATGCGCTGGATGGGCCCAAATGGCTCGATCCGGCGTTTGCGGCCCCGGTTCTGCGCCTGCTCGACGCCGATGGATTGCCGCGAACGGACGATTGGTTGACCGGCGCGCCGGTAACCCCGCCCGATCTACTGTCCGGGCCGTCCGCGCCGGTGGGCGGCGCATTCAGCGATATCCTCAAACGCGCTAGCGACGGCGCGGATTTATCGCCGGGCGACGTAACGCGGCTGTTCGGTGCGCGCGGCGGAGAGTTCGCCGCGGTGTGCCGGGCGGCGGACGATCTGCGCCGCGCCGTCAACGGCGATACGGTCAGTTACATCGTCACCCGCAACATTAACTATACCAATGTGTGTTACTTCAAATGCCAGTTCTGCGCCTTTTCCAAGGGCAAGATGAGCGAAAATCTGCGCGGCAAGCCCTACGATCTGGACCACGGCGAAATCACCCGCCGCGCGCGCGAGGCATGGGCGCGCGGCGCCACCGAAGTCTGTATGCAGGGCGGTATTCATCCCGAATATACCGGCCAGACCTATCTGGATATCTGCCGGGCGGTGAAGGTGGCGGTGCCGGACATGCATGTCCATGCGTTTTCGCCGCTCGAAGTCTGGCAGGGCGCGCGCACGCTCAAACTCGATCTGGCGGATTATCTTGACCTGCTACGCGACGCCGGCCTGGGGTCGTTGCCGGGCACGGCGGCGGAAATTCTCGACGACGAGGTGCGCGCCACCCTGTGCGCCGACAAAGTCAATACCCACCAATGGCTGGACGTCATGCGCACGGCCCACAACGCCGGCATCCGCACGACGTCGACGATCATGTATGGCCATATCGAACGCCCGGTGCATTGGGCCCGCCATCTGCTGCATTTGCGCGATTTGCAGAAGGAAACCGGCGGCTTCACCGAATTCGTGCCGCTGCCGTTCGTTGCCTCCGAAGCGCCGATCTATCTGAAGGGCCGGGCGCGGCGCGGACCGACGTTTCGCGAAGCCGTCCTGATGCACGCCGTCGCCCGGCTGGCGCTGCACCCCCATATTACCAATATCCAGACATCGTGGGTGAAGATGGGGCCGGACGGGGTTAAGGCCTGCCTCAATGCCGGGGCCAACGATCTTGGCGGCACCTTGATGAACGAAACCATCACAAGAGCCGCCGGGGCCGAACACGGCCAGGAAATGCCGCCCGAAGCGATGGAAAGAATGATCCGCGCCATCGGCCGCACGCCGGTCCAGCGCACGACCTTCTACGGTGAGCCCCCGGCGGCGCAGATAAAGGCGTCCTTTAACGCCAGCGATCTGGGCGAGGTGGTCAACAATCCGGCCCGGCGCTATGAACGCGAGACCAAGCCGACTTTGTACCGGCCGGGGCTGAACGCGGCGCAATAGTGGGGAACATTCAGTAGCGAGATTAGCGACTTTTTATGGTATATTGGTACCATGAGCGATACCAAGGCACGGTCAGACGATATTCAAGACTTCCTGCGGCCCTGCGCGCCTTCGCGGGACCCGGCGTATCTGGCGTGGCGTGAAGCCAAAATTCGCAGCGCCCTTGCGGCTGATCTTAGCGAGCCGGAAAAAGCCATCCCGTTAGAGAAAATCTGGAAAAAATACGGCCTTGAATATTAAATTCTCCGGCAGGGCCGAAGCGGATTTAGACGCTATCCACGACTATATCGCGCGGCACAACGAGGCGGCTGCCGAGCGGGTAATTCAGCGGATATTGCAGGCTGTCGCCGTGCTGGAGAATTTCCCGTTATTGGGCCGAGACGGCAGTGTGGACGGCACACGGGAATTTCCAATAGCACGGCTGCCTTACTTTGTGGTTTATCGTATTGTCGACGAAGCGCAACTTAGGGTGCTTACGATCATGCACACCGCGCGGCAATATCCGCCGTCCTAAGCGTGATGGTCGAAATGGCGCAAGCCTGCCGCAATGCCGGGGCCAACGATCTTGGCGGCACCTTGATGAACGAAACCATCACCCGCGCCATCGGCCGCACGCCGGTCCAGCGCACGACCTTCTACGGCGATCCCCCCGGCGGCGCAAATAAAGGCGTCCTTTAACGCGCACGATCTGGGCGAGGTGGTCAATAATCCGGCCCGGCGCTATGAACGCGAGACCAAGCCGACCTTGTACCGGCCGGGGCTGAACGCGGCGCAATAGCGGGGTTTGCGGTGGCGCGAAAGCGCTTTACCAGCGTGCTTCCCTCGTTCGGTTCTATTTTGTGAAAATCCGGCATTAACCTTGATTATCTGTACACCTGTACATACAATATTGCAATGCTGTTTGAATGGGATAATGAAAAACGCGAAAGTAATTTGGACAAACACGGCGTGGATTTCTCCCGTGCCGTGTTGATTTTTCGCAATCCCGTCTTGGAACGCCCTCACGACCGCAAAGACTATGGCGAGGACAGATGGAGGGCGGTCGGACACTGGAAGAGCTATTACATGATTGTAATTTACCCATGGCGTGGAGAAACTCGCCCGATAATTTCGGCGTGGAAGGCAGGAAAAAATGAGTAAGAAGAATATAATCGCCGTATCGCTGGATGAAGCGGAAGCAATGGAAGACCGGACCCGCGACGATGCGCCCGAAGGCGAATCCATGGGGCCCGACTTCTGGAAGAATGCACGGGTTGTTTATCCGCACGCCCCAAAGGAACGCCTTACCGTGCGGTTCGACAGCGACATGGTGCAATGGTTCAAGGCCGGGGGGCGCGGTTACCAGACACGCATGAACGCCGTTCTAAGATCGTATTTCGAAGCCCAGGAGAACGATCGAACCGAACCTTGACTGCTAGTTTCCTACAGCGCGCTTTCCACGTTCGGGATCACCTCTTCGGCCATGATGTGCATCATGTCCAGGGCCAGATTGTTGGGCATGCCGAGCCAGTGGATGCCGAGGACGAAATGATTGGCGCCGAGCTGCTTGTTGAAGCGGATGATCTGTTCGGTCACCTCGTTGGGCGATCCGAACAGGAAGCGGTCCTGGGTCAGTTCGTCGAAATCGAGGCCCAGATTGGCGTCGTCCTTGGGCATCGCCTTGTCCTGGCCCCATTCGTGATAGACCTTGTATTTGGCTTCCAGATAGGGCCGGGCCAGGGCAATCGCCTGGTCGCGGGTCGGGGCGATAAACAGCTCACGCATCAAGGGAAGTTCGTCTGGAAACGGTTTGTTTAATTTATCTAATTCGCGTTTGTATAAATCTATCTGGCGGGCGATCGTGTCCATGCGCTGATGCGGATTGATGAACCAGGTATCGCCCAGCCGCGCCGCGCGGCGCACCGCCGCATCCGCATTGGCGCCGATCCAGATCGGCGGCCGGGGTTTTTGCATCGGTTTCAGCGAAGTCGTCACGTCGTTCAAGGTGAAATGGCTGCCCTGCATGGTCACATGGTCTTGGGTCCATAGTCGGATTATGGCGTTCAGATTTTCTTCGAACCGCGCGACCCGGTCCTTGGGGTCGGCGCCGAAGCCTTCGAATTCGACATCGCGGTAGCCGATGCCGCAGCCAAAGGTGAGCTTGCCTTTCGACATCACGTCGATGGTCGCCAGCTGTTCGGCGATATCGAGCGGCTTGTGCAGCGGCAGCAGGACGATGCCGGTGACCAGCCGCAAGCTGGGCGCCTCGGTCATCACACGGGCCAGAAACGGTAATTGCTGGTATTCCTGCACCGGGTACCCGGCATAGTGCGATCCTTTCAGGATACTGGCGAAACCCAGCTTTTCGGCCAGCCTGGCTTGTTCCATCACTTCGTCGAAACGCACCGCCATGTCGTCGCCGGTATTGTACTGGCCGCGAATGAACAATCCAAAATCCATGATCTTTTCCTCATAATCCCTGTTGAACGCGCGCAAACACCTCTTCGGCCAGCATCTGCATGGCATCCATCGACGCCTGTAGCGGGGTTCCCGGCCATTGCATGCTGGCGACGATGTGGTTGGCGCCGGTGCGTTTGTGCAATGCGAGGATCTGTTCGGTGACCTCGTCGGGCGAGCCGATCAGAAAACGGTCGCGGGCAAGATCCTCGAAATCCTGCGATAGATCGTTATCGTCCTGGGGCATCGCCTTGCCCTGGCCCCATTCGTCGTAGATTTTGTATTTCATGGCCAGCGATTCGGCGCAGAGCCGCATGGCTTGGGCGCGCGTCGCAGCGACGAAGACCTCGCGGCGGATCGGGAATTCGGCTGGAAACGGTTTGCCGTATTCGTCTAAGGCGCGCTTGTATAGATCGACTTGCCGCGCGATCGTGTCCACGCGGTTATGCGGATTGATGTACCAGCAATCGCCAAGCCGGGCGGCGCGGCGGATCGCGGTGTCGGCATTGGCGCCGATCCAGATCGGCGGATGCGGCTTTTGCACCGGTTTGAGGGACACGGCCGCATTATCGAGTTCGAAATGCGACCCGGTCATGGTGACCCGGTCCTCGGTCCAGAGCCGTTTGACCGCTTCCAGGTTTTCCTCGAAGCGTTTGACCCGGTTCTTCTGGCGCGTCCCGAAAGCCTTGAATTCGACCTCGCGGTAGCCGAGCCCGACGCCGAAAATCAGCTTTCCGCCGGAAATAACGTCGACCGACGCCAGTTGTTCGGCGATATCGAGCGGCTTGTGTAGCGCCAACAGCACCAGCCCGGCATTGAGCCGCAGGTTGGGCGCGTCCGCTGCAACGCGGGCCAGAAACGGCAATTGCTGAATATCCTGAAGCGGATAGCCGGCGTAATGCGACCCCTTGGTGATGCATGAAAAGCCCAGCTTTTCGGCTAGCCTCGCCTGTTCCATCAGTTCACCGAAGCGCGCGGTCATGTCGTCGCCTTGCGGGAACTGGCCGCGCAGCATCAGGCCGAATTGCATCGGCGGCATTTTCCAGTCTCCCCTTCACCCAATTAGCGCTAGTGTAAAGGCTGTATTGCGCGCTGTCACATCGGGTCGGCCTATGAATGATATATCCGCTTTACGGGCGAAGTTTCCCGGCGCATCGCGCGGGGTTTACATGGATACGGCCGCGCGCGGCCTGCTGAGCACCGATTCCAGAGCCGCCATCGACGCGATGCTCGACGACCGGCTTTACGATGGCGGCGACAAATCGGCGATGTTCGATCTGATTGCGCGGGTGCGCGAACGCTATGCCCGGCTGATCAACGCCGATGTGGACGAGATCGCCTTTACCAAGAATGTCTCGGAAGGATTGAACGCCATTGTCGCCGCCTTCGATTGGCGCAAAGGCGATAACATGGTGCTGTGCGCCGATCTTGAACATCCCAACAACGTCTTTCCGTGGCGCCATCTGGTGCGCCGGGCCGGGGTGGAGATGCGCGTGGTGGCACCGCAAGAAGGGCAGATACCGGCTGAAGCGCTGGCCGATGCGATGGACCGGCGCACCCGCATGGTAAGCGCGTCCAGCGTGACATTTGCGCCGGGGTTCCGCATGGACATGGCCGCAATCGGCCAGCATTGCCGGGCGCGCGGCGCGCTGTTCCTGGTCGACGGCGTGCAGTCGGTCGGCATCCTGGCCACCGATGTGGCGGCGCTTGGCATAGATGCGATGGCAACGTCGACCCAGAAGGGGCTGCTGGGGCTGTATGGCATGGGGTTCTTGTATTGCCGCCGCGAATGGGCCGAACAACTGACGCCGGCGTATCTGAGCCGGTTTGGCGTCGATCTGGGGGCAGGCGTGCATGAAGCAGCACTTGGCGACGGCGCGGACCGGCTGATGCCGGCGGCGCGGCGCTTCGATCTTGGCAATTACAACTATATCGGCGCGGCGGCGGTCGATGCGTCGCTCGCCATGATGCTCGATGCCGGGCCGCGCCGGATCGAAGCCTATGTCACGGGTCTGGCCCGAAAGCTGGCCCAGGGGTTGGTTGATCTTGGTCTGCCGGTCTGCGGCGGGGTGCCGCCGGACGGAAAAGGCAGTAGCATCGTTGCGCTCGGCGCGCTGGGCCAAGGCCAGCACGACACGGTCGACGATCCGGCCATGGCGGCGCTCTACGAACATCTGTCCGCCAACGGCGTGCGGCTTTCGATCCGCCGCGGAACCTTGCGCTTTTCCCTGCATGTCAACAACAACGCAGCGGATATCGAACGGGTCATCGAGCTGGCGCGCGGCCATAACCGCGGTACAATTGGCAAATAGAACCATATAAGGTACAATGTATCTTATATGGTACGGTTGACGGAATTGAAAAAACTTCCCGCCGCGTTCTATGCGACCGAACGCGGAAACGAGCCGGTTCGAGAGTGGTTGAAAAGTTTGGATGCCGGCGATAGGCGCACGGTTGGGCTGGATATAGCGACTGCGGAATTTGGCTGGCCGGTCGGGATGCCGCTTTGCAAATCCCTGGGAAAGGGGCTTTTTGAGATCCGATCCAATATTTCGAGCAACCGGATTGCCAGGGTGATGTTCGTCATTTTCGACCGGCGCATGGTGTTGCTGCACGGCTTTGTAAAGAAAACCCAGCGGACGCCAAAACCGGATTTGGATTTGGCTGTTAAACGTTTGAAGGAGATAACGTCGTGAATAACGCGAACGGGCGCATCGGATCGTCGTTCGACGACTACCTCAAAGACGAGGGAACTTACGATGAAACAATGGCCACGGCGGTAAAGCGCGTTCTGGCTTGGCAGTTGGAGCAAGCCATGGCCAGCCAGAAGATGAGCAAAAACCAGATGGCCAAGGCGATGCAAACCAGTAGAAGCCAACTGGACCGGATTCTGGATCCGGATAATGACCGCGTCCGGCTCGATACCGTTATCAAGGCGGCGCGGGTTCTGGGCCGCCAGGTTCGCATTGAACTGGTGTAAGGCCCGATACCGGCTAAATCGCGCGGCCTTTCCATGGGATCAGCGCCGGGACCGCGTTGCGGTAATCGGCGTATTGCGCGCCATGTTGGCGCAGCAGGGTTCGTTCCTCGAAATGGGTGCCGATGGCCAGATAGACGCTGCCCCAGAGTGCCGTGGCGAGGCCGAATTCGTCCTGGATGCCGCCCCAGAGCAACAGATAGGCGCCGGCATAGAGCGGGTGGCGGACATAGCGGTGGATGCCGCAAAGATGGAGCGGTTCGTTTTCGGCCGCCGGCTGATTGCGTTTGGCCGCCCTGATC
>PTKA01000269.1 GCA_002937525.1 Alphaproteobacteria bacterium MarineAlpha10_Bin3 | reverse complement strand
TCGGCCAAACTCGGCCTGATTCTGGTTAACATCAACCCGGCTTACCGGCTGTCGGAACTGGAATACGCGCTGAACAAGGTCGGCTGCACCGCGATCGTCATCGCCGACCGCTTCAAGTCGAGCGACTATATCGCGATGATCCGCGAGCTTGCGCCGGAAATCGACGGGGCCGAACCGGGCGCGCTCCAATCCAAGACATTGCCCGAACTTCGCCTGGTGATCGCGATGGGTGTGGGCAAAATCGCCGGGATGATGAATTTCGACGATATCGCCATACGCGGCGAACATGATGTCGATATCGCCGCCATCGGCGCCAGCCTCGACCCCGGCGATGCGATCAATATCCAGTTCACCAGCGGCACCACCGGCACGCCCAAGGGGGCGACCTTGACCCATTTCAACATCGTCAATAATGGCCGCTTTGTCGTCCGGGCGATGAAATTCACCGACCAGGACCGGCTTTGTATTCCGGTGCCGATGTATCACTGCTTCGGCATGGTGATGGGCGCGCTGGGTTGCGTGTCGGTTGGCGCCTGCATGGTTTTTCCGTCCGAAGCGTTCGACCCGCTGGAAACCCTGCAAGCGCTGGACGCCGAACGCTGTACGGCGGCCTACGGCGTGCCGACCATGTTTATCGCGATGATCGAACATCCCGAATTCAAGCGCTTCGACTATTCCGCGATGCGCACCGGCTGTATGGCCGGCGCGCCATGCCCGGCCGAATATATGAAGCGGGTGATGAGCGAGCTGAATATGAGCGGCGTCACCAGCGCCTGCGGCATGACCGAAACCAGCCCGGTGTCGATGCAATGCGATGTCGACGATCCGGTCCAGATGCGGGTGGAAACCGTTGGCCGCATCCAGCCCCATGCCGAAATCAAGGTCGTGGACCAGGACGGCAACATTGTCCCCGTCGGCGAGATGGGCGAAATCTGCACCCGCGGCTATCTGGTCATGCAGGGATATTGGAATGACGAGGCGCGCACCCGCGAAACAATCGGGGACGATGGCTTCCTGCTTAGCGGCGATCTGGCGACGATCGACGCCGATGGTTATATCCGCATCGTCGGGCGGCTGAAGGAAATGCTGATTCGCGGCGGCGAGAACATCTATCCCCGCGAAATCGAGGAATTCCTGTACCGCCTGCCAAAAATCCAGGATGTTCAGATTTTCGGCGTGCCGGATGAAAAATACGGCGAAGTCGTCTGCGCCTGGATCATCCTGAAGGAAGGCCAAGACGCCTCTGCGCAGGACATTAAGGATTTCTGCCACGGGCAAATCGCCCATTTCAAAATCCCGCTGCATATCCGCTTTGTCGACGAGATGCCGATGACGGTGACCGGCAAACTGCAAAAATTCAAGATGCGCGAGGCGATGGTCGAAGAACTGGGCTTGGCCTAAAAATCAAGCGGCGGACAATGTTTCCTCAATCCAACCACGCCGCTATGCCGGCGGTGGCGGCGGTTCGGGCGGTATCTCGTAGGGCGGTTCGGGTATTGGCGATGGCGGCCAATCGTCGGGCGGCTCCAGGGGGTCCTCTTTTGGTTCGCCGTTGGGTTTTCGCACCGGCTTTGGCGGGTCCTTTGGCGGACGGGGGATCTGCGTGTACAAATTCGTCATATCGGTTTGCGCCATTTATCTCGCACGGCCTTCGCCTCGACCTTCCACAAGATCGTCGGCAATAATCCGCGCGCCTGACCGGAAATTCGCGCAGGCGCCCAATTCTCGAATACTCACTTGACGCCTGTTTTCGATTATTATCCAAGCCTTCTTGACAAGACAGCATAAGGCAATTCGATTGCTTAAGCATCTAAACTGTAGCAACGACGTGTGCATAATCTTTGACAGGTCTATTCTATTGCCGTTCTGAGGGGATCGGGAAGATGGCTGACCAATGGCATTTCAAAAGCGAAACCTACGATAATTGCAATTGCGCCGCGAATTAAGGGTGCCAGTTTAACTTGCCCAGCACATACGGCTTTTGTCAGTCGGCCTATGCCGGCGCCATCGTCGAAGGCAACTTCAACGATACGCCGCTCGCCGGCCTGAACTGGGCCGGCCTTTACATGTTTCCCGGCGAGATTGCGGGGGGCGGCGGCACGCGGCTGATCGTCATCGACGAACGTGCGGATGACGCACAACGGATCGCGCTCGAAACGATTATCTCGGGCGAGGCTTGCGCGCCCCTCGGCAATGTTTTCGCCGTCTTCGGGTCGTTGCGCTCGCGTGGGGCTATGTCCTCGGCGGCGCCGATGATCCTGCTGTTCGCGGCGCTGAACCGTAAGCAAAAGGAACGCGGCAATCCTTTCGTACCGACCGCGCTTTTCGCATCGGCTGCTGCTGGTTCCTGATGGGCCTGTTATTTTTTGGCGGCGTCATGAACCTCTTTTGGATTGCCGGAATCGCCGTCTATGTCCTGATCGAAAAGACCGTCCCGGCGGGTCACTGGGTTGGCTATGCTGTCGGCATTGCCTTGATTGTCTGGGGCGTCGTCGTCTTGTCCTGGATAGTTTGAGTGCCGATCGAGAATTGGCAAGGCAAAACGTTCGGGACAGGTTTCCCTGGATATTCACCATGGGCCGCTGAATAATAGGGCATGGAGGAGCATCGATCCCCGGTGGGGCGCTCGGTCTTCAAAACCGGTGAGGGGCGTACAACGTGCCTGGTGGGTTCGACTCCCACGCTCTTCCGCCAGATTTTTGCGGCATCGGATGGGATCATGACGGATAGAGCGGATAACAGCCGCGTGGTCGATTGCGACGATCTGGTCGAGTGGTATTACGCGCAAGGCTTTAGCGACGGATTGCCCGTGGTGCCGCCGACGCCGGATAAAATCGAGGCGATGGTCGATGCGCTGGGCGGTGATCCGGACTATCTGGAATGCCGGGTGCCGCCGCGCTGGGGCGGGCTGACGCGCCATGTCCTGGCGGTCAATATGGTGCTGGCGGGGTGCTTGCCGGCATATGCGCCGGTGGTGCGCGCGGCGATGCTGGCGCTCGCATCGCCCGCGTTCAATTTGCATGGCGTGCAGGCGACGACCCATATGGCGGCGCCGCTGCTGGTGGTCAACGGGCCGGTCCGCGATGAAATCGGGATGAATTCCGGCCATAACGTATTCGGTTCCGGCAACCGGGCCAATGCGACGATTGGCCGGGCGATCCGCATGATCCTGCTGAACACCGGCGGCGGCTGGCCGGGCGATCTGGACAAAAGCACGCTCGGCCATCCGGGCAAATACACCTATTGCATCGCCGAGAACGAGGAAATCGGCGCGATTGCGCCCTATCACGTCGATAAGGGGTTCAATGCTGGCGATTCCACCGTTTTCGTAATGCCGGCCGAAGCGCCGCACAGCGTCACCAATCACGTTTCGAACGACCCCGAAGGCATTCTCGACAGTATCGTGTCGGCGATGACGACCATCGCCCACAACAACGCGGTCAGCGCCGGGCATTGCGCCGTGGTGCTGGGCCCCGAACACGCCCGCGTCATGGCGCGCCATGAATGGACGCGCAGCGATATCCGGCATTATCTCTGGTATCAGGCGCACAACACCTTCGGCGCGGTCGCCTTCCAGCACCGCTATGGCAAGGTGTATAACCGCAGCCTGCCGAAATGGTATTCGCGGCGCGACGGTGACTCGATCCCGGTGGTGCCGAGCCCGGACCACATCCATCTGTTCTGCGCCGGCGGCGAGGCCGGCCGGTTTTCCGCCTTCATTCCGGGCTGGGGCCACATGGCCAGCCCGGTGCTGCGCGAACTCGACGGCAAGG
>PTKA01000268.1 GCA_002937525.1 Alphaproteobacteria bacterium MarineAlpha10_Bin3 | reverse complement strand
ACACCGGGCGGGTGTTTGGGGCCATGGTGCCTATGTTATTGTCTCCGGGAAAACGCATGGCATGGACTGCCAGGTTAAATGCAAAATCCATTGATCGCATTTATCCGGGCAAAAGACCGACTGTGATTCAGAAGGTCTTTGGTGAGCCGGACAAAATCCAGCGTACTTCGTGGGGATACACCAGCTTGAGCTCATGGTACAGGACGGCATCGCCGTGCACTGCGTTCGAGTGCCCGGCGATTACCATGAGATCGACACGTTGGAAGACTATGATCTCGCCCGCGTCGCGTCAAGATGGCCGCCGACTCGGCCCAACGGTTGCTAGAATGTACCGGGAAAGGGCTTTTTCATGGATCCGTTATTGCTTGCCGTCATCATTGTTGCCGGCGCCGCTATGGCCGCAATCGCGGCGATGGTCCTGCTGCGCCGCGACAACGGCTCCGGGGTCGCCGCGCTCGCCGAACGGCTGGCCCAAATGACCGAACTCCACGCCGCCGCCCAGGCCCAGTTGGCGCAGCAGCTACAGGCACAGGAACGCGCCCTGGCCAAGTCGCTCGACGAACGGCTGACGCAGAGCACCAACCGGGTCAACGACACCCTGGAGAAAAACAGCCACGCCCAGAAAACCTCGCTCGACGAGTTGAAGGAACGGCTGGTCCGCATCGATGCGGCACAAAAGAACATTTCAGAGCTGTCGTCGCAGATGGTCGGGCTGCAGGACATCCTGTCGAACAAGCAGGCGCGCGGCGCCTTCGGCGAGGTGCAACTGCACGATCTGGTATCCAAGGTGTTGCCGCCCGGCGGCTACGATTTTCAGGTGACCCTCGGCAACGGCCGGCGCGCCGACTGCCTGCTCGACTTGCCCAATCCCCCGGGGCCGATCGTCATCGACGCCAAATTCCCGCTCGAATCTTACCGGGCGCTCCAAAGCGCCGATAGTGAGGACGCTAAGAAGGTTGCGGCGCGCGCGTTTACCGTCGATTTGACGAAACATATATCCGATATTGCCGAGCGCTACATCGTGCCCGGCGAGACCGCGGACGCGGCCTTGATGTTCCTGCCCTCGGAAGCCGTTTATGCCGAGCTTCATGCCAACTTTGGCGAGGTCGTCGACAAGTCCTATCGCGCCAAGGTGTTCATCGTTTCCCCGACCACCCTGTGGGCCACCCTCAATACCGTGCGCGCGGTGCTGAAAGACGTGCGCATGAAAGAGGCGGCGGGATTGATCCAGCGCGAGGTGATGACCCTGATAACCGACGTGCAGCGCCTCGATAAGCGGGTCGGCAATCTGCAGCGCCATTTCGATCAGGCCGGCGAGGACATGCGCGAGGTGCGTATCTCGACCGAAAAAATCACCAAACGCGGCGAGCGCATTCAGGATCTGGAAATCGCAGGACCGGCGGCCGGCGAGGACTCCCTGCCGAGCCCGGCGCCCGCGCCACCGACGCCGTCCGGAAACTGCGTTATCGCGGCGCCGGTACGTTCGAGTTCCTGTACGAAGACGGCGAATTCTTCTTCATCGAAATGAACACCCGCTTGCAGGTCGAACATCCGGTCAGCGAGATGATTTCCGGCGTCGATCTGGTGCGTCAGCAGATTTCCATCGCCGCCGGCGAACCCATGGCCCTGCGACAGGCCGATATCGTGCTTACCGGCCATGCCATCGAATGCCGCGTCGCGGCCGAACACCCCGAGAGTTTCGCGCCGTCGCCCGGACTGGTGAGCGAATATCATGCGCCCGGCGGACCCGGCGTGCGCGTCGATTCAGCGCTGTACACCGGCTACTCGGTTTCGCCGCATTACGACAGTCTGGTATCCAAGCTCGTCGTTCATGCCGATAATCGCGACGAATGCATCATGCGGATGCGCCGCGCACTGGACGAATACGTTATCAGCGGCATTGAAACCACGATCCCCTTGCATCGAAGATTGCTGTCCGAAGCGGATTTTTTGTCGGGCGATTACGATATCCACTGGCTGGAGACCCGCTTGGGGCTATAGAAATAATCCTGGGCGAACAGGTTCGCGACGACGAATTTGCGTAAAACCAAAGGGCGCGCTAGCAACCATGGAAATGCTGGAACTGACGCCGGACATGCTGTTGCGGGCTTATGCCATCGGCGTGTTTCCGATGGCGGAAGACCGGGACGACCCGGAACTGTTCTGGGTCGATCCCCGCTTGCGCGGCGTCATTCCGCTGGAGCGTTTCCATGTGCCGCGCCGCCTGCGCCGCACGGTTCGAAGCAAACGCTTCGAGGTCACCTTCGACCGCGATTTTCACGCCGTCATCGAAGCCTGCGCGGACGCAACCAAATCGCGGCCCCAGACCTGGATCAACGAACGCATCATCACGCTCTATACCTCCTTGTATCACATGGGCCATGCGCACAGCGTCGAATGCTGGCGCGACGGCGTGCTGGCGGGCGGTCTGTATGGCATCACCCTTGGCGGCGCCTTCTTCGGCGAGAGCATGTTCAGCCTCGCGAACGACGCCAGCAAGGTGGCGCTGGTGCATCTTGTCGCCCGGTTGCGCGCCGGCGGATTTACCCTGCTCGACAGCCAGTTCATCACCTCTCATCTGAGCCAGTTCGGTGCCCGCGAAATTCCCCGCGCCACCTACCGTCGCCGGCTGGCAGAGGCGCTGAAGGTCAACGCCGACTTCTATCGTGATTTTGGCTATGACGATCTGGCGGCGCTGGTCGGTTGACTCTAGGATAAGGGCCGCGCCTGCATTTGATATCGAAAGGACACGCCATGCGTTCGATGCTCTTGCTTGGGGTGTTCGCCTTCGCCCTGACCGTTTGGCGGCCGAGTCTCGCGGGCGAGGTGCTTTTGCGCGGTCAGTTCGAAGGACGCAGCAACCATGTAGCTTCCGGCGCGGCCACGGTCGAAAAAACCGCCAGCGGCGCCATGGTCGTGCTGGGCGAGGATTTCGACTTCGACGGCGGACCCGATCCCAAGGTCGGGTTCGGCGGTGACGGCGTCTATGACAAGTCGTCGCAGCTTGAAGCGTTGAGATCCAATACCGGCCGCCAGGAATACGTGATCCCGAGTTCCATCGACCCGGCCAAATACAACGAAATATATATCTGGTGCGAGCGGTACAGCGTGCCTCTTGGCGTCGCCAAATTGAAATAAGCGGGCATTTGAGGGGCATATGAGGCAATCACGGTTCGGTTTCGGTATCGTCGGGACCGGGATGATCGCGGCGTTTCACGCCAAGGCGATTGCCGCTATGGCGGATGCAGAGCTGGTCGCGGTCCATGCCCGGCGCATCGAATCCGCACAATCCTTCGCGGCGCGGCATCGGTGCGCGCCTTACGGCGATTACGGCGCGTTCCTCGCCCATGAGGGGCTCGATCTGGTCACGATCTGTACGCCAAGCGGTGCGCATCTGGAACCCGCCATTGCCGCCGC
Organism: Alphaproteobacteria bacterium MarineAlpha10_Bin3; assembly: GCA_002937525.1. Lineage (GTDB taxonomy): Bacteria > Pseudomonadota > Alphaproteobacteria > UBA8366 > MarineAlpha4-Bin1. The sequence continues at coordinate 359 of PTKA01000268.1, read as the reverse complement.
AAGCGCGGGCAAGCATGTGATCTGCGAAAAACCGCTGGAAGTCACGACCGAACGGATTGACGCGATGATCGATGCCTGCGCCGAAGCCGGCGTGATGCTGGCGGGCGTATTCCCGCGCCGTTTCAACCAGGCCACGGCGTTGCTGAAACAAGCCATCGACGGCGGCCGTTTTGGCACCATCACCATGGCCGATGCGGCGATCAAATACTGGCGCACCCAGGAATATTACGACGGCGATGGGTGGCGCGGCACCTGGGCGCTGGATGGCGGCGGCGCGATGATGAACCAGGCCAGCCACACCGTCGATCTGCTGCTGCACCTGATGGGCGATGTCGCCAGTGTCCGGGCGCAAACCCGGC
>PTKA01000267.1 GCA_002937525.1 Alphaproteobacteria bacterium MarineAlpha10_Bin3 | reverse complement strand
CGAAGGCAAATTAAAGCGTTTGATCATCAATATGCCGCCAAGAAAATCGATGCCGAGATTGAGCCCCTGGCCCAAAAACAACCCGATTGACCCGAGCACCAGAAAACCGGAAAAAACAAACGCAATCAGGCGCTTGTTGATGAACTGGATGTTCGTGTCGGCGGGAACGAGTTTGAGAAGTTTCATTGCTTTCTCCCCCTCAGATCGGCAGCGCTTGCGGCCGCGTCCGGCGCAGCCAAACGACAATTAACAGCCGCGTCACCATGATTGCCGTGAACATAGAGGTCATCAGCCCGATGCTCAGCGTGACCGCAAAACCCTTGATCGGTCCGGTCCCGAAGGCATAGAGCAGGATCGCGGCGATCAAGGTTGTGACGTTGGCGTCGATGATGGTGGTCATCGCGCGGCGATATCCCGCATCAATAGCCGAAATCGGCGTCCGGCCATTGCGGACCTCTTCGCGGATGCGCTCGAAAATCAGGACATTGGCGTCCACCGCCATGCCGATGGTCAGCACGATCCCGGCAATGCCCGGCAGCGTCAACGTCGCCTGCAAGACCGACAGCATGCCGGCGATCAGCGCGATATTGAAAAACAGCGCGATATTGGCAAACAGCCCGAACAGCCCATAGAACACGAACATAAAGATGATGACCAAAGTCATGCCGATGGCGCTGGCAATCTTGCCGGATTCGATTGAATCCCGGCCGAGACCGGGCCCGACCGAGCGTTCTTCAAGAAACGTCACCGGCGCCGGCAGCGCGCCCGCGCGCAGCAGCAACGACAGATCCTTGGTCTCCTCGACCGTGAAACTGCCGGTAATGATACCGTTACCGCCCAGGATGGGCGATTGGATACGCGGCGCGCTGATCACCTTGTTGTCGAGGACAATGGCCAGCCGGCGGCCGACATTGTTGGCCGTGACCTTGCCGAATTTTTGCCCGCCGATAGTATCGAACCGAAAACTGACGACCGGACGGCTGCTTTCGTCGAAGCTAGGCTGCGCATCGATAAGCCGCTCGCCATGGACCCGCACGCGTTTTTGAACCAGATAGCGGATCGGTTTTCCATCCGAGCCAAGTTCATCGGACGGCAGCAACATCGAGCCCGCGGGCACCCGCCCTTTCAACGCCGCCTCGATGGAATTTGTCTGGTCGAGCATATGAAATGTCATCTTGGCCTGGGTCTTGAGCCGTTTCTTGATCTTCTCGACCTCGGCATCCGACACGCCGGGCACCTGCAACAGGACCCGGTCCCTGCCCTGACGTTGAATGACCGGCTCCAGGGTCCCCGTCGGATCGATACGGGCGCTCATGATTTTGATGATTTGCTCGACCGCGTTGCCGACGCGATCGGTGATGCCCTGCTCGCTCAACCGAAGCGTGAACGATCCGTTATCGCCGACCTCGACGATAACTTCGGGTTCGACCGCACCCAGTGCGGCGAAATTACCGGGTTGGTACTGCGCTTCCAGTTCGTCCTTGATCGCATCGATCGTGGCAAGATCGGCGAGACGAAAGACGATGGTTTGCCCGGCGATCGCCAATCCGTGATAGCGGACTTTCGCGCCACGCAGGATGCCGCGTGTCTCCGACATCATATCGCCGAGGCGGTCCTTGACGATGACGTCCGAATCCACCTGCATCAACAGATGCGCGCCGCCGCGCAGATCGAGCCCGAGATTCATCTGCTTGCCCGGCAATCCGGCCGAAACGTCGCTAAACAGGCCCCTTTCGAAGAAATTGGGCGCGGCGTAAATCACGCCCAGCGCGCAAATCACCACGATCATTACCTTGGTCCAGTTGGCAATGTGGATCATCGAAGAATCGTCCGGTACTGATGCTGGCTAAATCGACAGCCGCTATTTCCTGCCCAAAAACTTGCCGATCAATCCACCGGATTGCGGCGCCGGCTGGCTGTCATTGGCCGCCCTGGCCGGGTCTGGTTTGGTGAGCAGCGTCGCAATGGTGCTGCGCGCTATGCGCACCCGCACGCCTTCGGCGATTTCCACCATCGCCTCGGCTTCGTTCAAGACCTTGGTGACGGTGCCGTAAACACCACCTGCTGTGATGATCTTGTCGCCGCGCCGCAGGCCGGCAATCATCTGCTGATGCACTTTGACCTTTTTTTGCTGCGGCCGGATCAGCAGAAAATAAAAGACCGCAAAAATCAGCACCAATGGCAGCATCGCGGTGAACATATCGCCGCCGCCACCGCCGCCCGCTTGCGCCCAGGCCTCGGATATAAACATCGCATACTCCCTATAAGTACCGCGCAACCGCGCGGGCCGGCGGACTATACCCACCTCGCGCGTAAAAGCAATCACGCGCTGCCATGGCCTACCCATGTAATCGCGGCCACCAAACAGGTCAATATCCAGCAAGATGGCAGCGTTCGGATTGACCCCCACATTGTGTGCGGTTAGGTTCCGCCGCCTGAATTTTCAACTTGGATTTGCCGATGCCAGAACACGATATTGCCGGGCTGCTGGCCCGGATCGCCGATAGTCTCGAAAGATTGGCGCCGCCGCCGGCGCCGATGACGGATTTCGGTTCCACCGATGCCTTCGTCTGGCACGCGGATACGGCCGATCTGGAGCCCATCGCCAAGGTGAACCGGCTCGACATCAAACTGTTGCAGGGCATCGATCGGCAACGCGATACGCTGTATGAAAACACCTTGCGGTTTGCACAAGGCCTGCCGGCGAACAATGCCTTGTTGTGGGGCGCGCGCGGCACCGGCAAGAGTTCCCTGGTCAAGGCGGTGCATGGCGATATCGCGCAGGACCAGCCGGGGCGCCTGGCGCTGGTTGAAATTCACCGCGAAGACGTACCAACCCTGCCGAAGTTGCTCGGCTTCCTGCGCCAGTCGCAACGGCGCACCATCTTGTTCTGCGACGATCTGTCCTTCGATGGCGGCGACGCCAGTTACAAATCGCTGAAGGCAGTCCTTGAGGGCGGCATCGAAGGCCGGCCGGAAAACGTCATCTTCTATGCAACCTCCAACCGCCGCCATTTGATGCCGCGCGACATGATCGAGAATGAGCGCTCGACCGCGATCAACCCGTCGGAAGCGGTCGACGAAAAGGTCTCGCTATCGGACCGGTTCGGCCTTTGGCTCGGCTTCCATAACAGCGATCAGGACACCTATTTCGCCATGATCGAGGGCTATGTCCGGCATTTCGACCTCGATATCGCCGAAACCCAATGGCGGGCCGAAGCCATCGAATGGTCGGTCACCAGGGGGGCGCGGTCGGGCCGCGTCGCCTGGCAGTATATCCAGGATCTAGCCGGACGTCTGGGCAAGCGTATCGGGTAGCGACGCCGCCAGATTGGGAATGTAGCGCGCCGGATCGACCGCCTTCTTGCCCTTGCGGACCTCGAAATGAAGCTGCGGCGTGGATACATTGCCGGTGCGGCCAACCTCGGCGATGACCTGCCCGCGGCGGACCACATCGCCGCGCGCAACGCCAAGCGAACGATTATGGGCATAGGCGGTCATGAAACTGTCGGCGTGACGAATCAACACCATATTGCCGAAACCCAGCAGGGCATTGCCGCTATAGACGACAATGCCGTTCTCGGCCGCGCGCACCGGCGTACCCAGGGGTGCGGCGATGTTTATCCCATCGTTGCGCAGGCCTTTTCCCTGGGCACCGAATTTCGAGATGACGACGCCCCGTACCGGCAGCAGGAATTTCCCACTGCTGCGCGGCGGCGGTTTGGGAATGGCGGCGCGAATCCGGGCCGGCGCCTTGGCCGCCGGGCGGCCCGGACGCAACGCCC
>PTKA01000266.1 GCA_002937525.1 Alphaproteobacteria bacterium MarineAlpha10_Bin3 | reverse complement strand
GACGGTGGTCCAGGATTTCTGATGGCGGCCTTGTGGGGCCATCGCGACGCCGCGGTCGTAGCCGCGAATGGTGGCGAATTTGGCGCTGAGGTCGCGCTTGTGCCACAGATGGTTGCGCAGATTGAGCGCCTTGTGAAAGGTCTGGTTGATGTCGGTTTTCTTGGCCGTGACCGGGCGGCCGGTCGAACCGGACGACGATGAGCTGAGGATGCGCCCGTGATCCTTGGGCACGTTGGTCGAGTGCAGCGCCGTCCCCGCGGACTGTATGTCGCTGCGGGTCAAGGGCGGAATTTGCCGGAACCAGTCGACATCCAGCGTCCGGGCGGGGTCGTAATCGAGCGCCTTCAGGCGCTCGGTATAGAACGGCGTGGTGGTGTGAAAATGGCGCAGCAGCAGGGCGATCTGACCGAGTTGCCCTTCGAGCAGCCGGTCGGGATCCCACCATTGCGACTGATCGAACTGATAGACCAGGGCAAGAACGTCCGCGTCGCCCCGTTTGGGGATGACCGGCCATTCCAACCCGCTCAGATGCGGCTTAAACATTGCCGCATCTTATAGCAGGATGGTCTTAGTTGCCGAACTGCTTGATATAGGCAATGACGTTGTCGCGGTCGGCCTGTTTCTTCAGGCCCCGAAACGACATGCGCGTGCCCTTCATGAACTTGCGCGGTTTCTTGAGAAAGGCGTCGAGCGAGGCATCGTCCCAGATGACGCCGGACTTGCGCATCGCCTTGGAAAATTTGAAGCCTTTTTGGGTGCCGGCCTTGCGTCCGGCGATGCCGAACAGCGACGGCCCGACCTTTTTCTTGCCGGCCTTCACGCTGTGGCAGGCTTTGCATTTCTTGAAGATCTTCTTGCCGGCCGCGTCGCCGGCGGCCATCGACGATGGCGCGCTCAGGACCAGTGCCGCGCCAAAAGCCAGTAAAAGAATTTTCCGCATCTCAGTCTCCTGCAATCGAATAGGTGTTAATTGCGCTCGGCAACCTAAATTCAACTCTCAAATAATGACTTCCAGTGGTTTGATCAACCCCAAGCCGGTACGCCATTTTGCCGCAGTGGCCGGTGGACATCGCGGGAGCGAAAAACTATTGATCCGCCGGCGCCGGCTGAAAGCGTGGCTGTCCCGACATTGGCCTACAGCACCTTGCCCGGATTCATGATGCCCTTGTGGTCGAACGCCTGTTTGATCCGCTGCATCTGTTCGCGCGCTTCTGCCGGTTTATAGCGCGCCAGTTCGCCGCGTTTGAGCTGGCCGATGCCGTGTTCGGCGCTGAAACTGCCATCGAGCGCATTGGCGATATCGTGGATGGCGACCTCTATCTCGTGGCTGCGGGCAAGGAAACCGTCGCGGTCGCCGGCCTCGGGCTGGACCAGATTGAAGTGGATGTTGCCGTCGCCGATATGGCCGAACGGCGTGATGCGGACGCCGGGGATGGTCGCTTGGGCGCAAGCATGGGCCGCGTCGAGAAATTCCGCAATCCGCGATAGCGGGACCGAGACGTCATGGCGGATGACGCCGCCGGCGTGGTTCAGCGCTTCGGGAATGGTTTCGCGCAGTTTCCACAGCGCCGCTGTCTGGGTGCCGCTGGCGGCGATGACGGCGTCGGCGATTTCCCCGGCCTCGAAGGCACCGGCGAGCACGGCTTCGATGACGTCCTGGCCGGCGGACAACTCGATCAGGGCGTAATGGTCGTGGCGCGCCGCGAACGGGTCGGCCAGCGCCGGGTCGCGGGCCAGGACAAGATCGAGGCAGGCGCGGTGCAGATACTCGAATGTCGTCACGGCGTCGCCGCTAAGGTTCTTGGCGCGGGCCAGCAGGGTGACGGCCGATCTGGCGTCGGATAGGGCGGCAAACGCGGTGCTGACATGGCGCGGCCGGGCAAAAAGCTTCAGGCTGGCGGCGGTGATAACGCCGAGCGTCCCTTCCGCGCCGATGAAAAGCTGCTTTAGATCGTAGCCGGTATTGTCCTTGCGCAGATGGCGCAATCCGTCCCAGATCTGCCCGTCCGGCAGCACCACTTCGAGGCCGAGCGCAAGATCGCGGGCATTGCCGTAACGCAGCACGGCGGTGCCGCCGGCATTGGTCGAGAGATTGCCGCCGATCTGGCAACTGCCCTCGGCGGCAAGGCTGAGCGGGAACAGCCGGCCGGCCGCTTCCGCTGCGCGCTGGATATCGGCCAGGACGCAGCCGGCGTCCACGGTGATCGAATTGTCGAGCGGATCGACATCGCGGATGCGGTTCATGCGGCCAAGCGAGAGGACGATTTCGGCGCCGTCCGGGCTTGGCGTGGCGCCGCCGCAATAGCCCGTATTGCCGCCCTGCGGGACAACGCCGATCGACGCCTCGTGGCAGATGCGCATGATTGCCGCGACCGCGGCGGTATTGGCCGGGCGCAGCACCAGTGGCGTCTGGCCATGAAACAGGCCGCGAAAATCGTCGAGATAGGGCGCCTTGCCGGCTTCGTCCTCGATCCAGCCCTTGGCGCCGGCGGCCTGCTTCAGGCGTTGCAGAACGGCGCCTTCGATCCGGGCGGCGGACGGGCGGGCGGATTTCGTGGACATGGCTGCTCCCTGGCGACCACCTATCCTAACAGCCCGCCGATTGGAATTTGGTGATTTCCGGCCGAAATTTTATTTACCGGGATGGAATAAATCTCGCTCCTGGGTGTTTGTCTAATCATGGCGCTATGCGCCTGGATACTGGATCGACACATAAGGGAGAATTTGATCATGCGGCCACTGAGCAGTTTCACATTGGCATTCGTAGCTTTGGCGATTGGCGCTTGCGCCAGCGCCGGCGAAATGTCCAAGAAGAAGAACGCGTCGCTTGCCCATATGGGACATGTCACCAAGGCATGGAAGGACACGCCGGGCAAAAAGGGCCTGCTGACCACGGCCATCGCCGAAGTCAAGGTGGCGGCCCAGCATGCCGGGTTCGCCGCCAGCAAGCCGGGCAATCTTGGCTGGATGAAGACCCATACCAACCATGTCCTGCATGCGGTGGTGCCGTCGTCCGGCGGCAAGGGCCCGGGCCAGGGCTACGGTGTGACCAAGGGCGCTACGGGCTGCGCCAAACATATTGGTTTCGCCGCCAAGAGCGCCGGCGCGTCAAAGAATGTGAAAGCGCATGCGGTTCATGTCGGCGCATCGTGCGGCAACGCCGTCGCTTGGGCGAAAGAAATTAGCGCCCTGGGCACGAAAATTCTGGCCGCCAGCAGCGCCGCCGCCGCCGCCCCGCAGGTGAAGAAGATGAAGATGCTTGCCGGCCAGCTGCTTTCGGGCGTCGATGCGAACGGCGACGGCAAGATCTCCTGGAAGAAGGGTGAAGGCGGTTTGATGGAGGCGAAGAAGCATATGGGCTTCATGGCCAAGGGCGAAGGCATGTAAAACCGGCCCGATTCGCCGGCACTCGCCGGCGATTCGTAGCCTTAAAGCTGACTGGCGAGCGCCTCGAAACGATCCATAAACTGGCGCTTCGCTTTGTCCGGCGGCAGAGTGGCGAGGACGAAATCGCCGACGCCGCGCGGATTGCCGAACAGCCGCCGCGCCTCGGCCGGCTCGAAACCGGCGAGTAGGGTTGCTTCCAGATAGGCCGCCGCCCGGTCGCCGCGCTTGATCAGCCGGGCGGCGCCGACGGCCGGGATGGCGGGCAGACCGAAGCGGATATGGATGGCGCCCAGCAAGCCGGTCTCGAACGATTTGTAGTCGAGGCCGACGGCGGATTTGAACGGCGATATCAGGTCGCCGATCACGTATTCCGCCGCGTCGTGCAGCAGCGCCGCCAGGCGCCAT
>PTKA01000265.1 GCA_002937525.1 Alphaproteobacteria bacterium MarineAlpha10_Bin3 | reverse complement strand
CGGCGCGGCTGTGGCGGACCGCCGATGGCCGCAAGATTGCGGTGCTGCGCGGCCACGAAAAATATCTTGCCGCGGCCGCCTTCGATCCCCAGGGGAAACGGCTGGTCACCGCGTCGGCGGACGGCACGGCGCGGATATGGGACATTGCCAGCCGCGCGCAAACCACCGTGCTGCGCGGCCATGGCACCTATGTCAACGCCGCCGTCTTCAGCCCCGATGGCGCGCGCGTGGCCACCGCCTCGTGGGGCGACCGGACGGCGCGGCTGTGGAACGCGGAAAATGGCGCGCAAATCGCGGTGCTGCGCGGCCATGTCAACTGGTTCAATGCGGCCAATTTCAACCCCGATGGCAGCCGCCTGGCAAGCGCTTCCGGCGACGGGACGGTGCGGCTTTGGGACACGGCCAACGGCGCGTTGATCGCCGTTCTTGGCGGCCATGGCGGTTATGTCTATTCGGCCCGCTTCAGCCCGGACGGCAAGCTTCTGGTCACCGCGTCGGGCGATGGCACGGCCCGGATCTGGAATGCGCCGGGACCCACGGCGATGACCCGGCAGCCGTCCGGTCCGGACCGCAAACCAGCGTCGCGCATCGCCGCCAGCCCGGATGGCCGCTTGCTGGCCAGCGTCGCCGATAACGGCGCGGTGCAGATCTACGACAAGGAAAAGGCCGTCATTATCGCCCTTCTGCCGGGTCATGATGCTGCAATCAGGTCGATCGAATTCAGCCCGGATGGCCGGCGCTTGTTGACCGCGTCCGCCGATGGCGCGGTGCGGTTATGGGATGTCGCCGGCGGTGCGCTAATCGCCGTCCTGCGCCGCCGCGAAATCGGCGTCGTCAGTGCGCAATTCAGCCCCGAAGGCGACCGGATCGCGATCCACGGCAGCGACGGCGTTACCCGGCTTTATACGATTTTCCCAAGCCTGGGCCAACTCGCCGCATATCTGAAATCCGTCCTGCCCCGCCAGCTTAGCCGGGATCAACGCCGGCAAAATTTCCTGCCACGGCAACGCTGACGCAACCACAAATTTTGCTCGTTCCCTGGGAAGGCGGACGGGGATATTCGCCAAATTACCTGATGCGAAACTGATTGCGCAGCGCCAGCAGAACCAGAAATATCAGCACCGCCGAAATGACAAGTTGTGCGAGGCCAAGCCCGGAGACCAAATCGGGTATCTTGGGGATGAAGCCAGCTGGTAGTGGTCCCGCTGTCGTGACGGCGGTATCGTGCACGCCATAAAGACAGGCGTAAATCTGATTGAGTTTTTCCCTTGAGCCGAGACCGAAAAACGGCAGCGCCTTGCGCCAGGAAAGGCCTAACGCCGCCCATACGGGATTGTCCAATCCCGCGACGCAGGATAGTCGGACATCGTCGGTCCAATCCGACCACGCCGATTGCACCGCCCAGGGAATACCCCAATACGGCTTTACGGCCAGAGTGGGGAACTGGCCAAGATACACGCACCCAAAGCCAGCTATTCCAACCATCCATATCAGCAAGGGCCGCATTGCCGAGCGGCCGTAATCGGACAAAACCTGATATGCCAGACCAAACCAAAACGCGGCGTGCCAGACCTTATCCACGGCCCAGCGCCGCGACCGTAATTCGCCCTTGAAGAACACCAATTCCTGTTCATGGTCGTGTTCTTGCACCGCCAGGCGCTTCAGCGCGCGCCATCGCGCCGGAAGGTCGGCGTCGCCCTTGAAATAATTCCGTGCCCGCTTTAGGGATAATGGCGCTTCGTTGAAATTCGCTTCGATGAAATTGGGCACAATTCGGAAGCGAACCGCCGCGAGTGAAAAACTGGCGCCGCCCCGCATGGCGTTAAAATTCGCTTCCTTTTCGAATTTCGTAGCGTCGAAAATTGTTCTGCCCTTGAATGTAGTTTGAATGAACCCCGCGTAGCCGGAGAACGTCGCCTCGCGGAACTCCGCGGTGCCACTGAACGTCGCGCCGCCGAACCCCGCGATGCCGGGAAATAGGAAATCCTTGAAGTGTGCGGCTTCTACAAATTCATGCTCTGAGAAATCTGCCTTGGCCGCCGCGTGCCAGTCGCGGGTTGCATCGTTCCAGATGTCGCGGTCGGAGCCGGCGACCCAATCGCCCGCCGCCTCAAGCGCTTCGCGCTCGGCGATCATTCCTCGCGCCCATTCGTTCCAGGCGGCGCGGCCCCGGGCGTAAAGGGCGAGGCTTTCTTCGGTGTTCACGCGGCCGAACCCCTATATTCGGGTCCTCCGGAACGGATAGAATACCGGAATCATACAATCGGGGATAGCGACTGGTTCAGCCGTCGCGGGATTGCTGGACCAGCTGGCGGGCGATGATGTTGCGTTGGATCTGGCTGGTGCCTTCGACGATCTGCAGCACCTTGGCGTCGCGGAAATAGCGGTTGATGGGGCTGTCGTTGGAAATGCCGGCGGCGCCGAAAAGCTGGACCGCGTCAGTCGCCACCTTCATTGCGGTATCGGCGGATTGCAGTTTGGCCATCGCCGCCATCATCGCCAGGTCCCGGCCCGAAACCCCGGCATCGGCCGCCGCCGCGCGGTAGACCAGCAGGCGCGAACATTCGACCCGGGTCGCCATGTCGGCCAGCATCCAGCGCACGCCCTGGAAATCGCTGATGGCCTGGCCGAACGCCTTGCGGTCATTGATGAAGGCCAGCGCGTGATCCAGCGCGCCCTGGGCCAGGCCGACGCCTCTTGCGCCGATCACCGGGCGCGATTTGTTGAAGGCTTCCATGACGATCTTCCAGCCGCCTTCTTCGGGGCCCAAACGGGCGTCGGTTGGCACAAAGACATCGTCAAAATAAAGCGTGCTGGACGGCACGCCGCGCGCGCCCATCTTGTCTTCCTTGGGGCTGATCTCAAACCCTTTGGTGTCCTTTTCAACGATGAACAGGTTAATCTGGCCGCGTTCTTGGTCGCCGGTTTTGGCCGCCACCAGAATAAAATCGGCCATCGCCGCATTGGTGCACCAGATTTTCGAGCCGGTAATCGAATAGCCGCCATCGACGCGTTTGGCGCGCGTGCGGATGCCGGCGACGTCGGACCCGCTTTGCGATTCGGTGGTGGAAAAGGCCGCGCGCAACGCGCCGCTGGCCAATCCCGGCAGGTAGCGCGCTTTTTGTTCATCGCTGCCGCCGGCCAGAATGGCGCTGAACGGCAGCCATTGGACGACCAGCAGATAGGCGGTGTTATAGCAGACCCGGCATAGCTCCTCGACCGTAACACAGGCCGATAACATGCTGCCGGTGCCGCCATATTGTTCGGGAAAGGGCAAGGTGAACAGGCCCAGTTCCTTCAGCAGTTCGAACATATCGTGCGGATATTCGCCGGTCGCGTCGATTTCCTGGGCGCGCGGCGCGATCTTTTCGCGCGCCACGCGGCGGATCAGGTCTTGAATCTGGCGTTGATCGTCGTTCAGTTCAAATGTCATCGGGGTTCTTTCGCGTGTAAAATATTCTACCCTGCCGTCATGCCGCCATCGATGACCAGTTCCGCGCCGGTCATCCAGGCGGATTCGTCCGATGCCAGGAAAAGGCATCCATTGGCGATGTCGTCGGGCGTGCCGAAGCGGCCAAGCGGAGTCTGGGCAAGGCGCGGACCGGCCAGCTCCGGGTCGTCATGCATGATCTGCGTCATCGGCGAGGTAACGAACCCTGGATGGACCGAATTGACCCGGATATTTTCCGCCGCATATTGTAGTGCTGCTGCTTTTGTGCTTAACCGCACCGCACCCTTGGACGCGTGATACGCCACATTGTGCGGCGAGCCGACGATACCGTAGATCGACGAGATATTGACGATCGA
>PTKA01000264.1 GCA_002937525.1 Alphaproteobacteria bacterium MarineAlpha10_Bin3 | reverse complement strand
TTCAGGTAACTGGCAAAGACCGACTCGTTCACATTGTTGAGCTTGTCCCACATGGTGCGGCCGGCCGGGCCGGCGATTTCTTCCATGATCGTCTTGACCCGGTCCTCGGGAAGCAGGGCTTGCAGGAACCGCTGGGTGCTGTCGGCGGACCCGTGCAAGGAGCCGGTATTGGATAATCCGTCGGCGAATTCGACAAAGGTGCTCTCGACGGTGTTGGATTCGATCGTGCCCAACGAAACCATCGTCTGGCTGAGGTCGCGGATTTCCTCCTGGTCGAACCGCTCAAGCAGCGGCCTTGCGCGTTCTTCGCCCAGCGCCAGCATCATGACCGCCGCCTTTTCGCGGCCATTCAAATTCCTGTTTGCGTTGCGCGGCATATTGCAATTTTCCTGACAGTTCCTTGATTCCCCCGGCCGATGGTGTGGAAGCTACTGTTCCGATATTAAATTTGCTTTAACGCTCCTTGGTATAAAAGAGACATTCGATGAAAATCAGTATTCTGGACGACTATCGCGATACCGTGGCGACGCTGGCGTGTTTTTAGAAGCTGGATGGACATGACGTCACGATCTGGAACGACCATGTGCAGGACGATGACGCGCTGGCCGAACGGGGCGCAATGGCCATTTGTTGGAACGGCCGTGCTGGTGACCGTGCTGCAACTGGCCGCTTTCGTGAAGATGTGGCGCGCCAGACGGGGCGCGCGGTGGAAGTCGCCGTCGTTGGTGTCCGCCTAGAACGAAAGCACCGCGCGCACCCCTGCGGCGATGCGTCGGCGGTCGGGGAACACATGATCTTCCATGCCCGGACTGTAGGGGATCGGCACCTGGAGCGCGCAGACCCGTTTCACCGGCGCTTTCAGGCAGGCGAAGGTTTCCGGGTCTTCGGTCACCAGGGTGGCGATCTCGGCCGAGGCGCCGGCGGTCGGTCCGGCTTCGTCGGCGATCACCAGCCGCCCGGTCTTGCGCACCGAGGCCCGGATCGCGGCGCTGTCCATCGGCACCAGGGTGCGCGGATCGAGCACTTCGGCCGAAACGCCCTCATCGGCCAGCGTTTGCGCCGCCGCCAGGGCTTCATGCACCTGATAGGCCAGGGCGACGATGGTCACGTCGGCACCTTCGCGCTTGATATCGGCCTTGCCGAAGGGGATCGTGTAATCCTCTTCCGGCACCTCGCCCTTCATCGGGTAAAGCCGGTTCGATTCGAATGAGATGACCGGATTGTTATCGCGGATCGCGGTTTTCAGCAGCCCTTTCAAATCATAGGGCGTCGACGCCAGGGTGATTTTCAGCCCGGCGACATTCATGAACATCGAATAGGGGCTCTGCGAATGCTGGGCCGCCGCCCGCCCGCCGCCGCTGACCGAGGCGCGGTACAAAATCGGGAAATTCGCCTGGCCGCCGAACATGTAATGGATCTTCGCCGCTTGGTTGACGATCTGGTCCATGGCGACGAAGGCGAAGGTCACCTGCCGCCAGTCGACGATCGGCCGGTAACCGGAACTGGCGGCGCCGATCGCCATGCCGGTCAGGGCGCTTTCGGCGATCGGTGTCGCGCGCACGCGGCTTTCGCCGAATTCATCGACCAGCGGATAGGGCGCATCGGTCGACAGGTGAAAGATTTTCGCATCGCGCCGCATCTCTTCGGCCAGCGCGTCCATTCCGGCCTGAAAAAAACTGACTTCCGCCATGATTACGCTCCCCCCTCAATCGGCGTATAGATCGGCCAGCGCCGCTTCGGGCGCGGGGAACGGGCTCGCCTTGGAGAACGTGACGGCGGCCTCGATGGATTGCAGGATTTCCGCGTCCATGGCCTCCCATTCCGCGTCGCTGAACTGGCCTTGCTGGGTTTTCAGGTGATCGACAAGGCGGGCGATGGGATCCTTTTTCATCCATTTTGCGATTTCTTCCTCGCTGCGCGAGTCCGGCTGATTGGGCCGTTCGGTATGGGCGCGCCAGCGATAGGTTTTGCATTCGATCAAGGTCGGGCCGTCCCCGGCGCGGGCCCGCGCGACCGCTTCCAGCGCCACTTCATGGACCGCCAGCACATCGTTGCCATCGACGATCACGCCCGGAATGCCATAGCCATGCGCGCGCGCCGCGATATCCTCGACGGACAAGGTCTGGCTCGCCGGCGTCTGGGCCGAATGCAGATTGTTCTCGCAGACATACAGCATCGGCAGCTTCCATTTCGCCGCGATGTTGAGCGATTCGTGAAACGGCCCGGCGTTCGATGCGCCGTCGCCAAAAAATGACACCGCGACCCGGCCCTGGCCGTCCATCTGCGCCGCCAGCCCGGCCCCGGTGACGATCGGGATACCGCCGGCGACGATGCCGTTGGCGCCCAGCATGCCGATCGAGAAATCGGCGATATGCATGGAACCGCCCTTGCCCTTGCAATAGCCCGCCTCGCGGCCATACAGCTCGGCCATCATCCGCTTCAGGTCGGCGCCCTTGGCGATGCAATGGCCGTGGCCGCGATGGGTGCCGATGATCTTGTCTTCATTGGTCAGCGCCGCACAGACCCCGACCGCGACCGCTTCCTCGCCGATATAGCAATGCACCACGCCATAGATGTCGCCGGCATGATAATCGTCCGATGCGCGTTCCTCGAACCGGCGGATGGTCTGCATCTGGCGCAGCATGTCGCGCTGCATTTGGGGGGACGGTGCCATGGCGGGATCCTTCGACTATGGACCGTCATGATGCACGGCGCGCTCTAGCTTGTCACGCCCGGCCGGTGCAGCGCCGCCCAGACCCGTTGCGGCGTCGCGGGCATGTCGAAATGGGTGATCGCGCGTTCGCGCGCCAGCACATCGACGATGGCGTTCATCACCGCCGGCAGCGCGCCGGTGGTTCCCGCCTCGCCGCAGCCCTTCGCGCCCAGCGGATTGGTCGTCGCCGGCGCCGGGTGGGAGGCAAACTCGAAATCCGGTACGCAATCGGCGCGCGGCAAAGCGTAATCCATGAACGAGCCGGCAACGAGCTGGCCGGTGCCGTCATAGACGGTTTCTTCCATCAGCGCCTGGCCGATGCCCTGCACGATCCCGCCATGGACCTGGCCCTCGACCAGCATCGGATTAATCAGGGTGCCAAAATCGTCGACGACGCCGTAGCGCACCACCGCAACCGCGCCGGTTTCGGGTTCGATCTCCACCTCGGCCACATGGCAGCCATTGGGGAACGCCGAGGGTGGGGTTTGCGCCGCCAGCGTGGCGTCGAGCGACGGCGGCAGGCCGCCCGGAAGCGGCCCCAGATCGCGCAGCCGGGTGGCCAGATCCATGATGGCGATGGCGCGGTCGGTGCCGGCGATGCGGAACTCGCCGCGCGCAAACACGATATCTTCGGCCGCGGCTTCCAGCACATGGGCGGCCAGTCGGCGGCCGTTCTCGATCACCAGATCGCAGGCCTGGATCAACAGCGTTCCGGCGCTGATCGTGGTGCGCGAACCGCCGGTGCCGGCCCCGGCAATCAATTCGTCGCTGTCGCCCTGCAACAGGCGAAGCGCCGCGAACGGCACCCCCAGATGGGTCGAGACGATCTGCGCGAAGGTGCTGGCATGGCCCTGGCCGTAATTCAGCGAGCCCGACACCATGGTGACCGTGCCATCGTCTTCGAAGCGCAACGCACCCATTTCGGTCGCCGGCGGTCCGGTCACCTCCAGATAGCAGGCCAGCCCGATGCCGCGCAATTTGCCGCGCCCGGCGGATCGGCGCCGCCGGGCCTCGAACCCCTTCCAATCGGCGGCCTCCAGGGCGGCATCGAGTACGGCTGGAAAATCGCCGCTGTCATAGGTCAGCCCGGACACCGCG
>PTKA01000263.1 GCA_002937525.1 Alphaproteobacteria bacterium MarineAlpha10_Bin3 | reverse complement strand
GCGGCGCCGCCTTCACCGTCGACGGCGGCTGGACCGCGCGCTGATAAATTTCACGAATTGAGGATCGAGGTAGAATTTGGCGTCGCAAAGCGTCGATACGTTAAGTTTGCGGTATGGTGCCGCCTATCGCTGGCTGGGCACCATCACCGGGATGACCGGCGCGATGGTGATGATCCTGGCATCGACGATGGTGAATGTGGCGATCCCGGCGATCATGGGAACCTACGGCGTTGGCCAGGATCAGGCGCAGTGGATGTCGACCGCTTTTCTGGCGACCATGACCGCGAGCCAGCTTCTGGGCGCCTGGGTGATCGCGGCTTTCGGGGCGCGCGGCGGCTATCTGGGATCGGTGGTGATCTTCATCGCCGGCTCGCTGATCTGCGCATTCGCGCCCAACATCGATGTTCTGATATTCGGGCGCATCGTGCAGGGCTTCGCCGCCGGGGTCGTCCAGCCGCTTGCCATGGTGACGATCTTCCGCGTCTTTCCCACCGAACGCCGCGGCCTGGCGTTGAGCGTCTATGCGATGGGCATCATGATCGCGCCCATACTGGGGCCCATCGTCGGCGGCCTGACCATCGATGCGTGGAGTTGGCGACATCTGTTTTTTATCCCGCTGCCGATTGCCGGGCTGGCGATGGCGATGGGTGCGGTATTCATGCCGACCCGCGACCCGGCCGTGGCGCGGCTGCCCTTCGACTGGTCCGGCTACGCCCTGATCGGCGGCGCGATCGTGTTCTTGATGATCGCCATCGCCAATGGCCAGCGCGAGGGCTGGGGCTCGGACACGATCGTGCTTCAAGCGTTGACCGGCTGCGTACTGGCGGCGGCGTTCGTCATCTCGCAACTTCGTTCGGCGGCGCCGATTCTCGATTTTTCGGTGTTCCGGCACCGCCAGTTCGTCGCGGCGGCGATACTGGGATTCGTCTTCGGCGCCGGCAATTTCGGATCGACCTATATCGTTCCGGTATTCGTCCAGACGGTGCAGGACTTCACGCCCACGGCGGCCGGCCTGGTGACCGCGCCGTCGGGTTTGGTCGTCATGTGCCTGTTCCCGATCGCCGGCCGGCTGGTCGATACCTTTCCGGTCCGCTATCTGGCAATGGCCGGGCTGCTGCTGTTCGCGGCCGGCATGGCCTTGCTGCAATCGACCGACGTCAACAGCGCGTTCTGGCTGATGGCGGTCTATGTGATTATCGCCCGGCTCGGCATGAGCATCATGATGCCGGCGATCACTGTCTCGGCGCTGAACGCGCTGCCGCCCGAACAGCTGAACCAGGGCGCGGGGACGATCAATTTCGTGCGCCTGATGGGCGGCGCCTTCGGCGTCAACACCCTGGTCGTTTTCATGGAACAGCGCACGCAGTTCCATGCCGCCTCGCTGACCGCAACACAGACCTCGCGCAACGAATCGAGCCGGGAGTTGCTGGAGCGCGTCGCCGATCTGCTGGGCCAAGGCGGCGTACCCGACGCGACCTTGCAGCCGGGAGCGCTGCATTTCCTTGGCCGGGTCATCGAGGCGCAGGCGAATACGATGGGTTTCCAGGACGGCTTTATGATCCTCACCGCCGTCTTCATCTGCGCTTTGATCCCGGCCTGGAGCCTGGGACGCGGGCGGTAGCGGATATCACGACATCCAACAAGGAAGGACAAAACCATGGGACCGTTAACAGGGGTGAAAGTCGTCGAATTCGCGGGCATCGGACCGGGGCCGTTCTGCTGTATGTTGCTGGCGGATATGGGCGCGGATGTCCTGCGGATCGACCGCGCGGCGAATGTGGACAACGACCCCTACGAGCCCCGGTTCAACACCTTGTTGCGCGGCCGCAAGAATGTCGCCATCGACCTGAAATCGGCCAACGGCGCAAAAACCGCGCTAAAATTGTGCGACCGGGCCGATATCTTGATCGAAGGCTTCCGGCCCGGCGTCATGGAACGGCTTGGCCTGTGGCCGGACGTCGTTTTCGCCCGCAACAAGAAAATCGTTTATGGCCGCATGACCGGCTGGGGCCAGGACGGTCCGATTGCCCACACACCCGGCCACGATATCAACTATATCGCCTTGACGGGCGCGCTCTATGCGATTGGAACCGAAGCCAACGGCCCGGTTCCGCCGCTCAACCTGATCGGCGATTTTGGCGGCGGCGCGCTGTACATGGCGATGGGGCGCTGGCCGCCTATATCGAGGCGCAAAGAACCGGTGCAGGACAGGTCGTCGATACCTCGATGGTGGAGGGCGCAGCCTCGCTGATGACATCGGCCTATGGCGGGCTTGCGGCCGGGACATTCCGCGAAGACCGCGAGACAAACCGCCTCGATGGCGGCTGCCACCACTACAATGTCTACGAGACCAGCGACGGCGAACATATCTGCATTGGCACCAATGAACCGAAATTCTACGCCGTCATGCTGGACATTGTCGGCCTTGGCGATGCTGATTTGCCGGAACAGACGGGCCGCAAAAAATGGCCTGAAATGCGCACCAAGCTGGCGGCCATATTCAAGACCAAGACGCGCGAACAATGGACCGGCCTGATGGAACAGAAGGAAATCTGCTACGCGCCAGTCCTGCGCATGAGCGAAGCCTTCCTTCATCCCCAGAACGTCCATCGCGGCTCGTTGATCGAAGTTGCCGGCGTGACGCAACCGGGCCCGGCGCCGAAATTCGCGCGCAGGCCCGGCACACCACCCCGCGACCCGGCCCATGCCGGCGAACACACCGCGGAGGGGCTGGCGGATTGGGGAATTCCCGAGGCCGAGATAGCCGGTCTATTGCGTTCGGGCGCGGCCCGGCAGCGTTAGCAATCCGCGAAGCGGGCGTCGCGCCAGGCAATCGCCTGCTTGAGGCCCGACTCATTGCGGATGCGCGCGAATTCCTGTTTTTCCCAGGACGGCGTCGCGTTGATTTCCACATCGATGTCGAGACTCATCAACAGCGCCTGGCGCATGCCCATGATCTCGTAACTGCGATTGATCGCCTGCTTGGTGAGTCGAACCGAGGTCGCCGCCGAACGGACGATCTTGCGCGCCATCGCCCGGCCCTTGGCCAACGCTTCATCGGGCGCAACGATGCAGTTTATCACGCCCATGCGCAGCGCGTCTTGCGCGCTCAGGCGATCTTCGCCAGTCAGCAATATTTCCTTGGACTGTTTCGGGCCGGTGATCCAGGGCATCAGCATCGCAACGATGCCGGTGCCGAAGCGCACTTCGGGCTCGCCGAACATCGTCCCTTGCGCGGCGACGGTCATGTCGCAGGCCAGGGCGACCTCGAACGCGCCGGCCAAACAATAGCCCTGCACCACCGCGATGGTCGGCTTCGGGCTGTCCCAGAATTTGATGATGAAGTCGAATTGCAGCGCCATCTGCGCCCGCACCTTGTCGATGCTGTCGAGTTTCCGTTCGCCCGACGCCTTCAGATCGAAGCCGGCTGAAAACGCACGCCCCGCTCCCCGTACGATCACCGCCTTGACCGCATCGTCGGCGGCGAAGGCATCCATGGCGTCGATTGATTGCCGCATCAATTCATTGTTGAACGCGTTCAATGATTTTGGCCGGTTGAAGGTCAGCGTGCCGACCCCGTCCTCGACAGTGGTAAGGATCATTTATTCATCGCCCCCGATTGCGAATTCACGCGCCAGTAATTCGTAGGAACGCTTGCGCGCCGCCAGGCCGTGCGTCCAGGTCAAGACAACCAACTCATCGATGCCAAGCTGCCGCGCAAGGTCCCGCAACTGGCCGCCGACCCGGTCCGGGGTGCCGATAATGGCATCGTCGCGCAGCCTGTCGATCCGCGCCTTTTCCGCCGCACTATAGGATTGCGCGGCCGCGGTTTC
>PTKA01000262.1 GCA_002937525.1 Alphaproteobacteria bacterium MarineAlpha10_Bin3 | reverse complement strand
CTGAGCGAAATCCATCGATCGGTAGTCGATCGCGACGTCGGCACCCGCCCGCGCCAGGGCCGCGGCGAATCTTCGCGCCGCCATCGGCCAGTCCGGTAAATTCGCCGCCGCCGCAGCGGCGCCCTTGGCCAGCATGGCGCGCAGCGCCGTATTGGCGATGATTCGCGCCAAGGCCCCCGCAAGCGCGGCAACATCGCCAACCGGCACGATCAGGCCGGCTGGTTTCGGGACAGTTTCGCGTACCGCGCCAGCGCCGCTACCGACGACCGGCAGGCCATGCGCCAGCGCTTCGGCGAACGCCATACCATATCCTTCCAGCGCGGAGGCCAGCACAAAAACATCCGCCGCGCGGTAGGCCGCCGTCAACGCAAGGTCATCGGCCTCGCCAAGCAAGCGGATTCGTCCGTCCAGCCCGTAGCGGTGAATGTGCGACCGCACTGCCGCCGTCACGGCCGGGTCGCGGTCCAGCGCCCCGAGACAATCGAGACGCCAATCCAGCGGCGCGCAAGCGGCCAGCGCCGCGATCAGCGCGCTATGTCCCTTGCGCGCGACCAACGACGCAACACAAAGCAGCCGCACGGTCCCGCGCTTCGGCCGCGATGTCTGGAAAACCGGGTCGGTTCCCGGCCGCACGACCGCGATCCGGCCGGCATCGACATCGTAGAGGTGCAGCATTTTCGCCGTCGCCGGGCTGGTGACGATGACCTTAGCCACATGGCGTAGAAGGTCCCGTTCGCTGTCGAATAATTGCTGGCGCGCCAGCCGCGGCAAGCCGGATTCGCGCGCCAGCGGATGATGGACCAGCGCGATCAGGGACAGCCGCGCCCGATGCGCCAAAAGCACCGGGGCGAAGGCCGGCAGCGCCAGGCCGTCAATCACCACGGTCGCGCCGTCCGGGAATTTCGCCAACGCCGCTTGCGCCGCCTGCATGGCGACGCGGTCGCAAAACGGAAACGATCCCGGAAGTTCCACCACCGCGACCGTGCGGCCGGTCTTGCGTAATTCGCAAATAATACGGCGGTCGTAGCGCGTACCGCCGGTGCGCTGGTCAAGCGACCCCGGAACGACGAAAATCAACGCCGCTTCAGCCATGCAGTGCAGCCTCATAGCGCGCCCAGGCGTCCGGGTTTTCCCGCAAGGTCACGGCGATGGACGCGATTGCCGTGCCGCTATCGCCATCGAGCCGGCCGGCGCGCACGCCGTCGGCATAGCGCTCAAAGATGGTCTTGGCCAGGATTTCGGTGGTTGTGTTGCGGCCCGAAAATTCCGGTAAATCGTCCAGGTTTCTATACGCGTATGGCGCCAGAACATCGCGCAGCAACGCGGCCGCGCGGCCGATATCGGCGACGATGCCGTTTTCATCCAGGTCCGGGCGGCACAGTGTTATCTCGACCACATAAGTGGCCCCGTGCAGCCGCTGGGCCGGCCCGAACACAGCACCGCGCAGCGAATGCGCAATCATCATGCTGTCGCGAACGGTGACGCAGTACATATACCGGGTTCCTTTATGAATAGACGACAACATGGCAAAGCGCGCCGCCCGGTTCGGCGGCGAGCCGGGCCATTGTCGCCGGCAAATCGTCAAACGCCGAGCGGCCGCTAAGCAGGCAGTCGAACACCGGATCGCGCAGCAGCGCCAGCGCCAGCGTCAAACGGTCCCGCCGGCTGTGCCGCGCGCGGCGGCTTGGCGCCACATGTCCGACCTGGCTGGCGCGCAAGGTGAGCCGGCGGGAGTGAAACGCCTCGCCAAGCGGTGCTGGAACCAGCTGGTCGCCATACCAGCTAAGCTCTAAAATTGTCGCTTCGAAACCGGCAAGGCCGAGTGCCGTGGTCAGCCCGGCGGGCGCGCCGCTGGCATGCATTACAAGATCGCAACCGCGCGCCGCCGCGCCCGGCAAGGCAAAGCCAACGCCAAGCCGGGCGGCGATTTCCGCCCGCGCCGGATCGATATCGACCAGCTCGACCGACGCGCCCGGCAGCCGGGCGCACAAAGCGGCGACCAGACATCCCACAACCCCGCCGCCGACCACAGCGATGCGGTCGCCGACACGCGGCGCCGCATCCCACATGGCGTTGACAGCGGTTTCCATGTTGGCGGCGAGGACGGCGCGATGATCGGGCACATCGTCCGGGATTGGCACACATGCCTCGACCGGAACCGCATAGCGGTCTTGATGCGGATACAAACAGAACACCCGCGCGCCGGTCTGCTGGATCACCCCCACCGACGCGTAACCATATTTCACCGGCGATGGAAATGCGCCTTCCTGAAAGGGGCATTGCATGACCGAATACTGACTTTCCGGGACCCGGCCCTCATACACCAGGGCCTCGGTGCCACGGCTTATCCCGCTGGCGATGGCCTTGACGATGACGGCGCCGGGTTTCGGTTTACCGGCCGGCGCATCGCGAATTTCACCCCTCGATGGCCCGGTAATCCAGAACGCGCGCTCACGCATCGAATATACATTCGAACATGACGTCGTCGCCCAGATCGAAGCGCCGGGTTTTGGGGCGCAGGCCGTCGGCGAGACTGGCGACTTCGGGCAGGGTAATGGCGGGCCGGCCGCTGCCGATGATCAACGGCGACACGGTGACCTGAAGCCTGTCGAGGCACCCGGCGGCAAGGAACCGTGAAACCGTAATCCCGCCGCCTTCGATAAAGTGCCGGGGATAACCGCGCGCGCTCAGCGCACCGCGCACCGCGCGCACCGACAGACCTTCGGCGCAGCGGCCGATGCCGACAAGTTCGGCCGCGCCATGCCGCGTTGCGCCGTTCATCGTATCGGCGGCACAAAACAGCAAGGTTGGCGCCGCTTCATCTTGAAACAACTGAAAATTTTCGTGGAGAGTCCGTTCGATATAGATAACCACCCGGACCGGATTATCGCCTTCGCAAAGCCGGGCGGTGAGGCGTGGATCGTCATGCGCCACCGTCCCGGCGCCCACGATGATGGCGTCGAACAGCGCCCGCATTCGATGAATATGCAGAATATCGCCGGGACCGGTGACATATTTCGACGCGCCATTGCTGGTCGCGATCCGGCCATCAAGACTTTGGCCAAGATGCCCGACCGCGAATTTCCCCGCATGCAGGCATAACGGAAGGTAGAGCCGGAACACGGACGCCGCCGCCGCCGGAACATCCCCGGCAACCCCGACGCCGCCGCACCCATCGAGCGCAAACGTCTCGATATCGCCAGCGTGGCTGCGCGCGGAAATCACATCGAACGTTGCACCAGAACAAACGATGACGCAATCGTGCATCCGCGCCCCGGCGCGGCAGCGCCGGGCGATAGCCAGAATGGCGTCCCAGGCTTCAGATTCGACGATTGGCTTGTCCCTTCAAGGCCGCGTCACTTTTCGTCATATCGAATTTTCCATTCCCCGACGTGGTAAATTTTACTACCGATTTACGCGCACCGAACATATATCAAGCTGGATCAGGCAAAAACGCCTTATTGGAAAGCATCGATGTACCGAAGCAAATTGGAAAGTAACGGTATGCCAGCCGACGGATCGAGCCGCGCCGCGATCCTCGATGACGGCCGCTTCACGGTCGCCGTCGCGGCGCTGCCAGCCGCCGTGACCGCCGATCGGGTCCTGCCATCCGAAGCAGCGATGGTCCTGTTTATAGGGCTATATTTCTTGGTTGCGGCGGCTGTGCTGTATTACGCCGCCGATGCTGGTGTCTTGCGCCGGTTCGGTTGGGCCAACCGGATCACCTGGATCCGGACCGCCCTGACCGTGATCATCGCCGGCACGCTGATCGATGCCGGCAGTGCTGTGAACGGGTGGATGGTTGGCGTGCTGGCGGCCGTGGCGCTGGCGCTCGATGGGCTGGACGGAC
>PTKA01000261.1 GCA_002937525.1 Alphaproteobacteria bacterium MarineAlpha10_Bin3 | reverse complement strand
CCAGAAAGCGCGCGCCGGCGGCGCAGTCTTCGACGTCGACGACACCCCACTGGCCATCCAGCAATTCCCGGTAAGCGCGGCCATGGCCGGTGCTGCCGCCGTAATTCACGTCCAGCACCGCGAATCCGCGGCTGGTCCAGAACTGGATTTTCAGATCGAATGCGGGGCTGGTCTGGCCGGTCGGGCCGCCATGGCTCTTGACGATCAAGGGCGGCAGCGACCCGGCCGGCGCGGCCTGGGCGCGATTGGCCGGCGGATAGAAGAACCCATGCGCTTCGCGCCCGCGCTCGGACCCAAAGCGCACCGCCTCGGCGCGCGAAACATCGCCGGGGTCAATGTCGATTTCCGCCGACCGGCGCACGATTTCGATCGATCCGCTTTTCAGATCGAGGGCAACCAGTGCCGGCGGCCGTGCCGCGTGACCGGCGATAAACACGGCCCGGCCATTGCCGACCTTAAGCGACCCGAAGCTGCAATACGGCGTTTCGATTTCCCTTATCGCCCCGTTCTTCACCCGGCCAAGCCGCCAGAGTCCGTCCTGGCAATAGCTGGCAATGACCGTTCCGTGCGCGGCGAAGCCATAGGTCGTCATCCCGAACGCCCATTGCGGCAGGCCGAATTCCGCCGTCATCGGACACAGCGCCTTGGCCGCGCCGTCACTCCAGCAATAGAGGTTCCACCAGCCGGTGCGGTCGGACACGAAATGCAACACGCCATCGGGCGACCATTCGGGCTGGAACACCGCCACGCCGTCGCCGCCGGCGACCGCGAGGGGCGCCGACAGACCGCCGTTGGCGTCAATCCTGGCCAGCCACAGGCGGCACGAATCCCACGGCATGTCCGGGTGGTCCCAGCTCAGCCAGGCCAGCCATTGCCCATCGGGCGAAAGCCGGGGGGCGGCGTAGAAATCGGCCCCTTGCGCGAGGACCGATACCGAACCGTCGAAACCGATGGCGACCAGCGCATTTTCCGGCTCGCTTCGATCGTCGCCGTGGGTTTCGCGCACCGCCAGAAGGCGTTCGCGCGGCGCATCGACGCGCATATCGGCGTAACGCCACGGCCCTTCGGCGCTCAGCGCGCGCGGCGGTTCGCCTAGCGCCTGCGCATAAAGCCGCTGATCCGCGTTGTTGCAGAAATAAATCACGCCGTCCTGCACAATATAGGCGCCGCCGCCATATTCATGCGCCCGGCTGCGGATGGAGTATTCGGGCGGGGTGAGATCCTTTAACGTGCCGTCGGCGCGGCGCTGGCACGCAACATTGCGCCCGCCTTCGAGGGGCCGCATTTCGCTCCAATAAATCGCCTTGCCATCGCATATGATCTGGCCAAGGCCGACCGTCTCGCCGACGATCAGATCGGCAGTGATCGGTGATTTCCAGGCCCCGAACGGGGTGATCGGCACTTGGCCCATTGCTTCCCCTCCAGCCGTGTTATAGTGGCGCGTGGCCGGACTTACGAGGTGTACTTCGAATGTATAGCGACGCGCAGGGATTGCCTATCACGACCCAAAGCGCCGACGCGGCGGCGCGCTACAACACCACGATCGAGAATTATCTGGAATACCGGGCCGGCGCGATGGGCGCGCTTAAATTCTGCCTGGAAGCGGATCCGGATTTCGTCATGGCGAATTGCCTGCGCGGCTATCTGATGATGCTGTTCGGGTCCAACGCGATGAACGGCCGGGTCGAATCCTGTCTGGCGAAAGCAGCCGAAGGTGCTGCGGCCGCAACCCCGCGCGAACGCTCGCACCTGGCTGCGCTACGCGCCTGGCTGGATGGCGACTGGCGTAAATCCGACGCCATCTGGGACGCCATCCTGGTCGAGCATCCGACCGATCTGCTGGCGCTGCGGCTGCAACATTTCAACGCCTTCTGGATGGGCCGCTGTCAGGCGCTGCGCGATGGTGCTGCCCGCGTCCTGCCGGCCTGGGACAAGAACATGCCGGGATACGGTGCCGTGATCGGCATGTACGCCTTCGGCCTGGAGGAATGCGGCGAATATGAGCGGGCCGAAGCCTTTGGCCGCCAGGCGGTGGAGATCAACCCGGACGATTTGTGGGCCATTCACGCCGTCGCCCATGTGCTGGAAATGCAGGGCCGGACCAAAGACGGCCAGGACTGGCTGAACCAGCCGGCCGATATCTGGGACGACCGCAATCCCTTCAAGGGACATCTGTGGTGGCACACCGCGCTGTTCGCCCTGACGCGGGGCGACTACGACAAGGTGTTGGCGCTATACGACCAGTCGATCGTGCCGGACCCGTCCGATTTTTATCTCGATGTCCAGAACGCCGCCTCGATGCTGGCCCGGCTCGATTTGCTCGGCGTCGATACCGGCGACCGCGGCGCGGTGCTGGCCGACATGGCCGAAGCGCGCATTGGCGATCACACGCTGGCCTTCACCGAAATGCACAACATGATGATCCTGGCCCGTGAAGGCCGCCACGAATCAGCGGATAAGCTGCTCGCATCGTTGCAAGACTTCGCCCAAACGCCGAATAATTTCGCCGCCGCCACGATGCAGCCGGTGGCGATCCCGTTATGCCAGGCGATCCTTGCCCATGCCAATGGCGACCATGGGGCCGCGGTCGAAACCCTATTGGCGATCCGCTACGATCTGGCCTGCGTCGGCGGCAGCCACGCCCAGCGCGATATCTTCGCGCAATATCTGATCGAATCGGCGCTCAAGGACGGCCGGCTCCCGCTCGCCTGCTCGCTGCTGGCCGAACGGGTCGCACTCTACCCCACCAACCGCGCCGCCTGGGCCCGCTATGCGGCGGCCCTGGACGCGCTTGGCGACGCGGCAGGTGCTACGGCGGCGCAACAGCATCTGAACTGACCCTGGGGACCGCCATGGCGCCAAAACGCAACCCGCTCAAGCTCAATAAGCTGCAATTGAAGACCCTGACTTTGTTGCAGGAACTGGCCCGCCTGCCGGATATGGCGACGCCGAACGCGGCGACCGGCGAGGTCACGGTCACCGGCTTCCCGCCGCCGCACGGCAACCATTTTCATATGGGCCGCTTTGTCGTCATGGCCAGCGACGCAACCGGCCTGCGCAACGAAGCCGTGTGGCGCGCGCTGACCCGCAAACAACTGGCCCATGGCCATTTCCCGACCGCGATCACCCTGACCCCGGCCGGCATCGCCTACCAAACCCATATGCGCGACGCGATCCTGCATGGCGGCGATGATTGATGCCAAGGCAGCGTTGTTGCGCCGCGCGGCGCAAATGTTATAACCGATTCCGGTTCCGCAATTGAATCACGGCGCAATGCGCCGGAAAGAAGATCATGGCGACAGAGCCCCAAATTCTACTTCTCAACGGACCGAATTTGAACATGCTCGGTCAGCGTGAACCGGCGATCTATGGCACCGATACGCTGGCCGAAATCGAACAACGCTGCCACGCCCATGCCGACGCCCTCGGCCTTGCGCTCAACTTCAAGCAATCCAATCACGAGGGCGAACTGGTGACGTGGATCCAGGATGCGAACGGGGTCTGCGACGGATTGATCATCAATGCGGGCGCTTATACCCATACCTCGATCGCCCTGCTGGACGCTTTGACGTTGCTGGATTGCCCGATAATCGAACTGCATCTGTCGAATGTTTTCGCGCGCGAGAAATTCCGCCATCATTCCTATATATCGCCGGTGGCGACGGGCGTAATCTGCGGGCTTGGCGGCCATGGTTACATGCTGGCCATGGATGCGGTGAAGCGCTTACTGGACGACTGACATGGCCAAACCGACGATCGACAGCGACGCCATTCGCGAGCTGGCCAAGCTGCTGGAGGAAACCGGACTCAGCGAGGTTGAGCTGCGCGACGGCGACCGGATGATCCGGGTCACGCGCGGCGGC
>PTKA01000260.1 GCA_002937525.1 Alphaproteobacteria bacterium MarineAlpha10_Bin3 | reverse complement strand
GGGCCGGGCGGGTTGGTTGCCCATGAATGTATCGTCGATCTGCGCGATATCGGCGGCAACGTGACCATCGATGACGTGACCAAGCGCCTGATCGATTTTGGAATCCATGCCCCGACCATGTCGTTCCCGGTCGCCGGCACCTTGATGATCGAGCCGACGGAAAGCGAATCCAAGGCCGAAATCGACCGCTTCTGCGATGCCATGATCGCCATCGCGCACGAGATATCCGAGATCGAATCCGGCGCGATTGCCGTCGAGGACAGCGCCTTGCGCGGCGCGCCCCATACTTTGGACGCGGTGACCGCCGATGACTGGTCCAGGGCCTATACGCGCCAGCAAGCGGCCTTTCCCATCGCCTTGGCGCACGCCAACAAATACTGGCCGCCGGTCGGCCGCATCAACCAGGTCCATGGCGACCGCCACTTTATTTGCGCTTGCCCGCCGATTGACGCCTACCGGGACGCCGCCGATTAGCATCGGTTCTTGAATTGGACCGCGATTGCGCTATGAAGGCGGCAACGCCCCTATAAGGAGCCGTTGCAGGTGATCAAGACAACGCTCGCCGCTTTCGCGGATAGTTTTTCATCGAGCGGCGGCGCCACGCCGTTTACGCCCGGCCGCATCAAGACCGAACTGCTGTCCGGGCTTACCGTCGCGCTGGTGCTGGTTCCAGAGGCGGTGGCCTTTTCGTTCGTCGCCGGCGTACATCCGCTGGTCGGACTGTATGCGGCCTTTATCGTCGGGCTGATCACGGCGCTGATCGGCGGCCGGCCGGGCATGATATCGGGGGCGACGGGCGCGCTGGCGGTGGTCATGGTGGCGCTGGTCGCCGGGCATGGCGTCGAATATCTGTTCGCCACCGTCGTGCTGATGGGAATTCTGCAAGTTCTGGCCGGCATCCTGCATCTGGGCAAGTTCATCCGCCTGGTGCCGCATCCGGTGATGATGGGGTTCGTCAACGGCCTCGCCATTGTCATCTTCGTGGCCCAGCTGACCCAGTTTCAAATCGAAGCCCCCGACGGCGCCCGGGACTGGATGACCGGCTGGCCGCTGGCCACCATGCTGGGGCTGGTCGCGCTGACCATGGCGATCATCTGGGCGATGCCCCGGATCACCAAGGCCGTGCCCGCACCACTGGTGGGCATCGCCGTGGTCGCCGCCATCGTCATATTTTTTGGCATCGACGTGCCCCGGGTCGGCGATCTGGCCTCGATCAAGGGCGGATTGCCGCAATTTCACATACCGATGGTACCGCTGACCCTGGAGACCTTACAGATTATCTTTCCCTTCGCCGCTATCCTGGCCGCGATCGGGCTGATCGAAAGCCTGCTGACACTCAATCTGGTTGGCGAGATCACCGGCAAGGGCGGTGGCACCTCGAAAGAATGCATCGCCCAGGGGGTGTCCAACACGGTGACCGGTTTCTTCGGCGGCATGGGCGGCTGCGCCATGATCGGCCAGTCGATCATCAATATGAAATCGGGCGGCCGCACCAGGCTATCGGGCGTGACGGCGGCGCTGTGCCTGCTGGCCTTCATTCTGGTCGGATCGTCGCTGATCGAACAGATCCCGCTGGCAGCACTGGTCGGCGTCATGTTCATGGTCGTCATCGGCACCTTCGCATGGCAAAGCATCCTCATCTTGCGCCGCATACCGCGCACCGACGCACTGGTGATGATTCTGGTGACCATCGTCACGGTGATGACCGATCTGGCGATTGCGGTCGTCGTCGGCGTGATCGTGTCGGCGCTGGCCTATGCGTGGAACAACGCGACCCGCATCCATGCCCGCGAGGCGGTCACGCCCGAGGGCGCCAAGGTCTACGCAATCGAAGGGCCGCTGTTCTTCGGCTCCACCGAAGGCTTCGCCGCCTTCTTCGATCCGCCGGGCGACCCGGACCTGGTGATCGTCGATTTCATGGAAAGCCGCATCGTCGATCAATCCGCCCTTCAGGCCATCGAGGCCTTGGCGTCACGCTATCAAGCGGCCGGCAAGACGCTACAGCTGCGCCATTTGTCGCATGACTGCCACCGGCTGCTGAAGCGCGCCGGACAGTTGATGGTCGATTCCGACGATGATCCGCAATATGGCGTCGCCGTCGATTACGCGATCAAGACCGGGATCCTGGGCGGCGGGCATTAGCGCAAAGAAAATCTTATTGGCGGAATTGGCGTAAACCTATACAATTTACGCGTCATTGGAGGCTTCTGGGAATTCTCGGACAGGCTCGAATTTTCACCAGATGTTCCTAACCTGCGATGATTATCCGGCGCCATCGGGGACGGATGATATGAAGCGGCTGAGCGGGCTTATTGTATTGGCGCTTTTTCTGAACGTCCCCGCATGGGCGACGCACTGGACCATAACGCTCGAACAAGTACACAACGGCGTCACATTATTCGTTCTGTCGGAGGACCCGAACCAGTCCTACGACACGGACCTTGTTTCCGCCGAACAAGGGATGCGAAATTTCACCAAGGCCCTCGAAATACTGATCGAACGATCACCGTTCAGCGCGGCCAAGCTCGAAATCCTGAAGAAAAGTGGCCGGGTCCATGTGGTTTATCTCCCTGGCGATCCGCCCAAAGACGCCTCTGGCAGAGAGAGCCTCGCGGTTTTCATTCCCGATTTCCTGAGCGAAAAAGGCGATCAGAGCGGAAAGAAAACTTTTCTCGTCGTCGTCGGGCGGCACGCCATCAAATGGCCGGCCGAAGAACTTGCCGCAATACTCGCCCACGAACTCGTCGGACATGGCATACAGCACCAGCGCGGGCGATTGTCGAAGATTCGTGGTCTCGACGTGGAATGCGAGGCGTTTTTATACCATGAAATCGCCAACCAGGATCTGGGCCTCGATAAACTAAGCCGTGATTCGATTAAATTCCGGCAAATGCTGGAGGATTATTTTTGCACCGACTTCAAGACATTCATGCGCGCGCAGCAGCCGGACACGATGGCGTTATGGGATGTGCTAAACCCCGATGTCCCGAAATTACTGAAAGTGTTCGAAGCCTATCTCGCTTTTTCGGTGCGCGAGGGCGTGAACGGAGAATCACTTGCCGAGGCGGAAAAACAGTCGAAGGAGCGGCGGCAACGCGCGCTTAAAGATGCTTCGCCCGACAAACTGGTCCGTGTCGCCCTGAAACTTCGCGATGGCGGGCTGGGCGTTAAGCAGGATATCGCCGAAGCGCGCCGTTATTTCAAGATTGCCGCCGCGCAGGGCCATCCCGAAGCCCAATTCGAGTTGGCCCGCATGTACGAAACCGGCCAGGGCGTCCCCCGGGACCTTACCGAAGCGCTGAAATTGTACGCCAAGGCGGCGGAGCAGGACCATACGGTGGCGCAATATAACCTTGGTGTCCTGTACAATAACGGCCAGGGTGTTGCGCGCGACGACAAGGCGGCGGCGAAGTGGTATCGCCAAGCGGCGCAAAAAAATTATCCCGACGCCCAGAACAATCTGGGCTGGCTGTATGAAAAAGGCCAGGGGGTTCCGCAGGACTACGCCGAGGCAGCGAAGTGGTACGCCAAGGCCGCCGAACAGGGCACCGCCAACATCAACGCCCAGTACAACCTTGCCCGCCTCTACGCCAAAGGCCAGGGCGTACCGCAAGATTACGCCACGGCGGCGGCGTGGTACCGTCTGGCGGCGGCGCGCGGCCAGGCATCGGCCCAATCAGGCTGGGTTGGCTTTACACCAAGGGACGGGGGGTAAAGCAGGACGCCAAGCAGGCTGCCGCGTGGTTCCGCAAAGCGGCCGAAGCGGGCGTCGCCGCGGCGCAAAACCGGCTCGGATGGTTGCGGCTGAAGGGCAAGGGCGTGAAGCAGGATTACGCCAAGGCGGCGCGGTGGCTGGAAGCGGCGGCCAAGCAGG
>PTKA01000026.1 GCA_002937525.1 Alphaproteobacteria bacterium MarineAlpha10_Bin3 | reverse complement strand
CCCCGGCCCGGTCGATGGCGAAGCGCACGGCCAGGCTTTGAATGGCCACGTCATGCACCACCTGGTCATAGCCGCGTTGCAGGAACGTCGAATAGATCGCCGCGAACGGCCGCATCCCTTCGGTCGCCAGACCGGCGGCGAAGGTCACGCCGTGCTGTTCGGCGATGCCGACATCGAAGGTCCGCTCCGGAAAGTGTTTGGCGAACAGGTCGATTCCGGTGCCCGACGGCATGGCGGCGGTAATCGCGCAGATGCGGTCGTCTTGTTCGGCATGCTTGATCAGGCTTTGGGCGAAAACCTTGGTATAGGACGGCGCGTTCGAGACGCCCTTGTGCTGCGCCCCGGTAACGATGTCGAATTTCGAGACGCCATGATACTTGTCGGCGGATTTTTCCGCCGGGTCGTAGCCCTTGCCCTTCTGGGTCACGCAATGGATCAGGATCGGGCCTGTTTCGGTGTCGTCGCGGACGTTCTTCAGGATCGGCAGCAGATGGTCGAGATTGTGACCGTCGATCGGGCCGACATAATAGAAGCCGAGTTCCTCGAACAAAGTGCCGCCGGTGACCATGCCACGGGCGTATTCTTCCGCCTTGCGCGCCGCCTTTTCGACCGATTTGGGGAATTTGTTGGCAATGACGCCACCCAGATGGCGCAGGCTGCGGTACGGCTTGGACGAAATCAGCCGCGACAGATGGGCGCTCAACGCGCCGACCGGCGGCGCGATCGACATGTCGTTGTCGTTGAGGATGACGATCAGGCGGCTGTCCATCGAACCGGCGTTGTTCATCGCCTCATAGGCCATGCCGGCGGTCATCGCGCCGTCGCCGATCACGCAGACCACATTGCGCGCGACATCCTGCAAATCGCTCGCCACCTTCATGCCGAGGCCGGCCGAGATCGACGTCGAGGCATGCGCCGCGCCGAACGGGTCGTATTCGCTCTCGGAGCGTTTGGTAAAGCCCGACAGCCCGCCTTCCTGCCGCAAGGTGCGGATCCGGTCACGCCGGCCAGTGATGATCTTGTGCGGATAGCATTGATGGCCGACATCGAAGACCAGCCGGTCATGCGGCGTGTTGAACACATGGTGGATCGCCACCGTAAGTTCGACAACGCCCAATCCAGCGCCAAGATGGCCGCCGGTCATCGAGACCGCGTCGATCGTCTCGGCCCGCAATTCATCGGCAAGCTGCCGCAACTGGGATTCTTTCAGTTTACGGATATCGGCCGGAAACTGGATCGTATCCAGTAAAGGTGTTTCGAGACTCACGCTTTCGTCTCCCCTTGTTCCGCCGCCAGCCATTGCTGTTTCGCCAGCGGCCGTCCTAGTTGCGCCGTCCGACGACGAACGGCGCCGCTTCGCGCAATAAATCGGCCGGCCGGTCGAATATCGCCAGATGTTCGACCGCTTGCTGGGCCAGCAGGCGCGCCTGCGCCCTGGCCCGTTCCACGCCCATGATGGAAACGAACGTGGCCTTGCCGGCGCCGGCATCCTTGCCAACCGCCTTGCCTGTTTCCTCCATCGTGCCCTCCACGTCAAGCAGGTCGTCGGCGATCTGGAACGAGAGGCCCAGATCATGCGCGTATCGCCGCAGCGCGTCGCGGGGTTTCACCGAGGCGCGCCCCAGAATTGCACCCGCTTCACATGAAAATGCGATCATCGCGCCGGTTTTCAAGCGCTGGAGCCGCGTGATGCCGCCAATGTCCAGTTTCATGCCTTCCGCGGCCAGATCCAGCATCTGCCCGCCGACCATGCCGCGGCCGCCAGCCGCCAGCGCCAGGGCGCTCACCAGCTCCATGCGGACTTCCGCGTTGTCATGCGTGCGGTGGTCGGCCAGCACCTCGAAGGCCAGGGTCAGCAGCGCATCGCCGGCAAGAATTGCGGTCGCTTCGTCGAATTTTTTGTGAACGGTGGGCTGACCGCGCCGCAGATCGTCATCGTCCATCGCCGGCAGGTCGTCATGCACCAGCGAATAGCAATGCACCAGTTCGACCGCCGCCGCGACCCGCAATGCCGACGCTTTGGCGACCGAAAACAGCGCCGCACTCTGGCAGACCAGAAACGGCCGAAACCGCTTGCCGCCGCCCAGCGTGGCGTAGCGCATCGATTCGAACAGGCCCGATTCAGGCCCATCGACAGTGACGATAATGCGCTCGAGGACGCTTTCCACTTCGCGCGCCGTGTCGCGAAGGGCTTTTTCCAGGGTCAGGGTCACGGGCGTTGGATCAGCCAATGTCGATCGGCTCGGTCGTCGCGGCGTTATCGTCCGCGAATGAAATCCGCTCGATGCGGTTTTTTGCTTCGGCCAGCTTGCCCTCGCAATGTTTTTTCAGGGCAGCCCCCCGTTCATAGGATGCGATCGCATCGTCGAGTTTCCCGTCACCCGATTCCAGCGCCCGAACGATATCTTCGAGTTCCTTCAGCGCATCCTCGAAGCCGAGTTTCGCGATATCCTGGGGAATGCCGTCCGCCATGAGCGTCCTCATCAAAGCCGTAATTCAAGCCCGGTTCAAAGTTTAGTCGCGCGCGATTTACCTGTCCAAGCCTATGTTCGGCCGGATCGAACGATTAACGATGGATTCACAAACCACCGTTCGTCCAAATTACCATTGATTGGGTAAAAGCCCGTGGTCACGCTTCCATCAGCGCGCCGACATGGGCCGCCGCACTGCGCCCCAGCGCCGCCAGGTCGTAGCCGCCTTCCAGCGTCGATACCAGCCGGCCCTGGCAGCAGGAATCGGCTACGCCCATCAGCGCAAGCGTGACCCAGCGGTAATCGTCATCGGTGAAGCACAGCCCGGCCAGCGGGTCGTCGCCATGGGCGTCGAAGCCGGCCGAAACCAGCACGAATTCGGGCGAAAACCGGCGCAACGCCGGCAGCACCACTGCCGTCATGGCGTCGCGGAAGGCGGCCGATCCGGCGCCCGGCGGCAGCGGCGCATTGACGATATTGTTGTCGCAGCCGGTTTCGCGCACCGATCCGCTGCCGGGATACAGCGGCGATTGGTGGGTCGAGGCATAGAACAGATCGGCGTCGTCGTGGAACATCGCCTGCGTGCCGTTGCCGTGATGGACATCGAAATCGACCACCGCAATCCGGCGCAACCCATGCGCCGCGCGGGCATGGGCGGCCGCGACCGCAACGCTGTTAAACAGGCAAAAGCCCATCGGAACCGTGGCTTCGGCATGGTGGCCGGGTGGCCGCACGGCGCAGAACGCATTGGCGGCGTCGCCGCGCAGCACCGCATCGACCGCAGCGCAGACCGCGCCCGAAGCCCGCAGCACCGCTTCGCCGGACCCCGGCGAGACAATGGTATCGGCGTCGAGCCCAAGATAGCCGTCGGCTGGAATGGCCGCCAATATCCGCTCCACATGGTCCAGCGGATGAACGCGCGCGATTTGTTCGACGCTGGCGCGCGGCGCCTCGCGCCGGTCGAGCCCATCAAAGCGATCGCCGGCAAGCGCCTCCAGCACCGCCGTCAGGCGGGCCGGACATTCGGGATGCGCGCCGCCTGGATCGTGTTCGAGGCATGCCGCATGCGTATACAGGATCGTGCCCATGTCGCCGCCTTTGCGTGATGCGGTGTCCAACCGCGCCATCATAGCGATGGCCCCTTGATATGGCCCGTGTTTTTGGGTTTGATGCAGGCCGGCCATTGATGGTATAATTGCCTTTATTATTGCATCTAGTTGGCTGCGGCGTAGTCTGTCAGGGGTAGCGAATGAAGCGCGTTAAAGGGTTGCAACCGGCATTCTGGATGCTGACCTGTCTGGCTTTGCTGGCGGTCAACGGCATGGCGGCGGCGCAGGAGCGGGCGGCTTCGGTCAAGGTCGACAAGGTCGTCCAGGAACCGTTGGCGCAAACCATGCCGATCATCGGCCGCTTCGTCGCCTCGCAGACCGGGGTGGTTGCGGCCCTGGTCCGTGGCCCGGTCGAAGCCGTGCGGGTGGCGGTCGGGGACCGGGTCAACAAGGGCGATGTTTTGGCGACCCTGGTGAGCGACCGCATGCGCTGGACCCGCGAACTTCAGGCGACCAACCTGAAGGCCAAACAGGCCGGATTGCAGACCGCCAGGGCGCAGCTCGGCCTGACCGAACAGGAATTGTCCAGGCTTGCCAACCTCCGGAAATCGGCGGCGTTTTCCCAGGCCCGCCACGACGACAAGCGCAACGAAGTGACCAAGTACCGCAGCCAGGTCGGCGAGCGCAAAGCCGATGTCGCCTCGGCCAGGGCGGCGCTGCGGCTGGCTGAAATCGATCTGCGCAACGGCGTCATCCGCGCGCCCTATAACGCCGTGGTCACGCAAAAACACACCGTCGCCGGCGCCTATCTCAATATCGGCGACCCGGTCGTCACCTTGGTCAATGAAGCGGCGCTGGAAATCGAAGCGAGCGTCCCTTCGGACCGGATTGGCGGGTTGATCGTCGGCCGCGCCATCGATATCCGCTTCGACAATGGCGGCACGCGCCAAGCGGTTGTCCGGGCGCTGATCCCGGAAGAAAACCCCCTGACCCGCACCCGGCCGGTCCGCCTTTCGCCGCTCTTCGATGGCGCGGTCATCGCCCGGCTCGGACTTGCCGCCAATCAAAGCGTCACCGTGATGGTGCCGATCGGGAAGCCGCGCGACGTTGTATCGGTACATAAGGATGCG
This sequence comes from Alphaproteobacteria bacterium MarineAlpha10_Bin3, assembly GCA_002937525.1. Taxonomy (GTDB): domain Bacteria; phylum Pseudomonadota; class Alphaproteobacteria; order UBA8366; genus MarineAlpha4-Bin1. The sequence continues at coordinate 5,107 of PTKA01000026.1, read as the reverse complement.
GTCATTCCGCGCGGCGGCCAGAAAATCGTCTTCGCCGCCGTCGATGGCAAGGCGGAACGCCGCGTCGTGCGGCTTGGCAGCGCCGTCGGCAGCCGGTTCGAAGTGCTGGACGGACTTGGCGTCGGCGATATCGTCGTGGTGCGCGGCAATGAGCGGCTGCGGCCGGGACAGGCGATCGAATATCCTGGAATGCCCGAAGCGCCAAAAGCGCCAGAACAGCCGAAGAAGAAGTAGGCGTTAAGCGATGAACCTGATCAAGCTTTCCATCGACCGGCCGATTGCGGTCATGGCGGCGGTGATCCTGGCCGTGCTGTTCGGCTTGATCGCGCTGCGGACGATCCCGATCCAGCTCTCGCCCGATCTGCGGCGGCCGGTCATCCAGATCACGACGACGTGGGGCGGGGCGGGGCCGGCGGAAATCGAGCGCGAAATCCTCAACCGCCAGGAAGACGTCCTGAAGGGCCTCGAAGGGCTCAAGCGCATGGTCGGGCGGGCCCAGGACGGCCGCGCCCGCATCACGCTTGAATTCAACGTGGCCCAGAACATGGACAAGGCGCTGTTGCTGGTCGCCAATCGGCTGGACCGGGTCAACGGCTATCCCGACGAAGCCGACGAACCGACGTTGCGAACATCGGGCGCCGACGATAATTCGATCGCCTGGTTCCGCCTGACCCGGGCCGCCGGCAACGACAAACCGATCCATTCGTTTGGCGATTTCGCCAAGGACGTGGTCAAGGAACGCATGGAGCGGGTCCCCGGCATCGGGCGGGTCGACGTCTATGGCGGCGGCGACAGGGAAATGCGCATTGTCGTCGATCCGGCCAAGATGGCGCGCTATGGCCTCACGGTCCGCGAAGTCGCCGACCGGCTGCGCCAAGCCAACGCGTCGATTACCGGCGGCGATGTCGAGGAAGGCAAGCGCCGCTACATCGTGCGCACCGATAACGAGTTCAAATCGCCGGCCGATGTGGCGGCGGTGGTGCTGCGCTCGCAATTCGTCGATGCGACCGGCAAGATCAGCCGTGTTTCGGTCGGCGATATCGCAACGGTCCGCTTCGGCTACAAGGATCCGGTCGCCCGCATCCGCACCCAGGGGGTGGGGGCGATCGCGCTCAGCGTCAAGCGGGAGACCGGCGCCAACGTCATCGAAACCATGGTGGGCATCCGCGCCGCGGTGGCGGAACTGCGCGTATCCATCTTGCCGCGCGCCGGGCTTGAAATCGAACAGCTCTATGACGAAACCATCTATATCGAATCCTCGATCGACCTGGTGATCCAGAACATCTGGATCGGCGGCACGCTGGCCATCGTCATATTGCTGATTTTCCTGCGCAGCGGGCGGGCGACGCTGGTCATCGGGCTGGCGATACCGGTCTCGGTCATCGCCTCGTTCGTGGCCATGGCGGCGCTCGGCCGGTCGCTGAACGTGGTGTCGCTGGCCGGGATCGCCTTCGCCGTCGGCATGGTCGTCGATGCCGCCATCGTCGTGCTGGAAAACATCTACCGGCTGCGCCAACAGGGCATGCCGGCGCCCGAAGCGGCCTATCAGGGTGCCAAACAGGTCTGGGGCGCGATCCTGGTATCGGCCTTGACCACGGTCATGGCGTTTATCCCGATCCTGATCATGCAGCTCGATGTCGGGCAGTTGTTCCGCGATATCGGCGTGGCGATATCGGTCGCGGTCATGCTGTCGCTGATCGTATCGGTCACCGTGATACCAGCACTTTCGCAACGCTTGCTCAGCCATTCGGTCAAACCGCCGGGCTCGGGCATACGTCTGCCCGGCATCGACCGGTTCGGCGCGTGGTTCAGCGCGATGGCGACCGGGCTGGCCATGGCGGTGGTGCGCAACAAGTTTCTGGCCGTCGGGATGGTTGTGTCCCTGACCGCGGTGGCGGGATTGGCGACCTGGCAATTTCTGCCGAAGCTGGAATATCTGCCCAAGGGAAACCGCAATCTCATCATCGGCTATATCGTGCCGCCGCCGGGTTATAATCTGAAAACGACGACCGATATCGCCCGAGACCTCGAAGACGCGGTGCGGCCGCTCTGGGCCAGCGAAACCGGGCCGGACGCCGCCGCCGGCGAGCCGCCGAAGATCAAGCATTTCTTTTTCGTCACCTTCCGCGACCTGACCATCGTCGGCGCGGCGGCGGTCGATCCGACGCGGGTGGCGGAACTGATCCCGATACTCTCGAAGCCGGTGTTCCGGGAACCGGGAACCTTCGGGGTGATGTCGCAACGCTCGATATTCGGGCGCGGCGCGCGCGGCGCGCGCTCGATCGATCTGGATATCTCGGGCCCGGACCTGGGCAAGGTCATCGCGGTGGCGCTCAAGGCGACCCGGCTGGTCGGTCAGGTGTTGCCGCGCGCACAAGGCAATCAAATGCGGCCCCGGCCCGGCCTCGAACTCGGCGCGCCGGAGGTGCGGGTGCGGCCCGACCCGGTCCGGCTGGCCGATAATGGGCTGAACGCGCGCGATCTTGGCCTTACCGTCGATGCGTTCAATGACGGGTTGCGGGTCGCCGAAATCACCGTCGGCTCACAGCGCATCGACCTCATGCTCACTGGAAAGAAAAACGCCATCGGCGAAACCCAGGGGATCGCGAACATTCCCGTGGTGACGCGCTCGGGTACGATATTGCCGTTGCGGTCGCTGGCCGAAATCGTCGTGACATCGGGGCCGACCGCCATACGCCATGTCGAGCGGGCGCGGACCGTGACCTTGCAGATCAAACCGACCGACCGGCTGGCGCTTGGCGAGGCGGTCGAGATATTACAGCGCGGCGTGGTCGACAAGCTGCGCGAAGACGGATTGCCGCCGGGCGTCCGGCTGCGGTTTTCCGGCGCCGCCGACAAGCTGGTCGAGACCTGGAACGAGATGCGGGTCGATCTGCTGATGTCGCTGATTATCGTATTCCTGGTGATGGCGGTGCTGTTCGAGAGTTTCTTTTACCCGCTGATCATCATGCTTTCGGTGCCGCTGGCGACGGCCGGCGGGGTCGCCGGGCTGGTGGTGTTGAACCAGTTCTATTTCCAGCCGCTGGACATGCTCACCGTACTCGGCTTCGTCATCCTGATCGGCATCGTCGTGAACAACGCAATCCTGCTGGTCCACCAGACTCTGTTCCACATCCGCCAGGAAGGCATGGCGCATGATGCGGCGATCGTGGAAGCAACCCGCAACCGGATCCGGCCGATCTTCATGTCCACCTTGACCAGCGTTATCGGCATGTTGCCGCTGGTGCTGTTTCCGGGTGCTGGATCGGAAATCTATCGCGGTCTGGGCTCGGTCGTGATCGGCGGACTGGCCTTGTCGGCGATCCTGACGCTGGCGATCGTGCCGCCGCTACTGGGATTGTTCGTCGGCGTGCTGGAACGCGGCCGCGGACCGGACACCCAGGACGCCCTGCCGCGTCCAGCAGAGTAATCGATAATAAGCGGAAAAATTCCCTGAAATCAGAAAACATGTGCTTGGCTCACCTTGCGCCAGTTTCGGTGATTTCCCCGTCGGAGACAACTGGGCTAGTATATTATTATGAGCGTAACCACGACAGAGAAGCGAAGACCGCACTATAACCCGGCCGTATTGCGCTGGGCGCGGAAGCTCGCTGGCGTTTCGCTGGCCGATGTTGCGCTATCTGTCAAAGTAAAGGAAGAACAGGTTGCCGAATGGGAGCGTGAGGAACCCAAAAAAGCCCCGACAGTGCTGCAAGCCCGCAAGCTCGCGAATCTGTATAAAAGACCGTTTCTGGAATTTTTCCGACGTACACTCCCGGACCTACCTGACCCGGTTCTGATCCCGGATTTCAGGCTGTTTCAAACTTCGAGCAATCCCCTTACGACGAAAAAACACAAAGAAATTCAACTTTGGGCCGAAACCCAAAGAATAAACGCGCTCGATCTGTATTCGGAAATTGGCGAGCATCCGCTGGAAATACCAAAGACATTGTTTCAGACGGTTAAGGCAGATCACGAGAGGGCGGCAGAGCAAGCGCGGGCCGCGATCAACTTTCCTATCATGGCGCAAGTTGATCGATCAACAGTTGGCCGCAGGCGAATACCGGGCGAGATCCGGCGGAAAATTGAGGCGATTGGGGTTCTGGTTTTTAGGAGGACCGATCTTACGCAGCTTCGCGTCCGGGGGTTTTGCATAGCTGTTTCTCCGCTCCCGATCATTGTTGTTGGGAGCGAAATACCCACCGCAGAAGCGTTCACGCTTGGCCATGAGTTCGCTCATGTGCTGATACGGCAGACCGCACTAAGCGGCGCGATTCCCCGTACCGGCGGGAACCCCTCGAAGCGTAGGGTCGAAGAGTGGTGCAATCGGTTTGCTTCAGCCTTTCTAATGCCACGCGATACGCTCCAAGATTACCTAGATTTTCCTAGCGATCCATTTGATGAAATTTCTGACGAGGCGCTCCACCGTACCGCGCTGTACTTTGGCGTTAGCGATCACGCCATGCTTATACGGCTAGTCCATCTTCGATATGTTAAATCCGAATATTATTGGCAGATAAGGAAGCCACAGTTCGATAGGGAAGAAAGTGAATACAGGGGGTTTGGCAGGTCAGCCTATTACGGCACCCGATATCGAAACACGCAGGGAGACCTATATACCGGACTCGTTCTGGAAGCTTGGGGTAGTGGACGGATCACGAATCATCATGCTGCTGAATACATGGGGATCAAGAACATTCAGCATGTACTCGATATTCGCGATCACTATCGGAGCGGATGAAAGAGTATTGTTTCGATATGTCTGGGATATCCAATCCGCTGGAGACTATGCCAGCTGACATCCATACATCTTTTTGGAGCTTAGTTAGCAAATTTCTCGTTTCCGGTAAAGTTGCCGTTACAAAGGAGATATACGAAGAGATGGTTCATATTCCTGGACCAGTCGGAGACGAAATTAGAAAAAATGAAGAAATTATTACTTGAAGTCGGACATCCGGTCATGGCGAAGCGCAGCCAGGAAGGTCAAGGTTTTCCAGTGACCGTAAGGTGTAGTAGTCGCGACTTGATCTGACAGTTACCGATTTTGATGCGGCGTCTGTCAGGTCTAGATTAGCCTACGAATTTTTCCTTCCAGATACGTTTGCCA
>PTKA01000259.1 GCA_002937525.1 Alphaproteobacteria bacterium MarineAlpha10_Bin3 | reverse complement strand
TCGCCGCCAGCAAATCGCGCACCAGCCGCTCGGTGGCGCCGCCCTCGTCCAGCGCCGGGTCGAGCTCGACGATCTCGACGCCGAGAAACCGGGTCTGCCGGCACAGCCGCGCCAGGGAGTCCACCAGTTCGCCGGCCTTGATGCCGCCGGGCACCGGCGATCCGACACCGGGCGCATCACACGGATCGACCGCGTCGAGATCGATGGAAAGTCCCACCGCCGCCGTCCCGGAGCCCGATTTCAGTAGGTTCGCCGTGCCCGGAAAGCCGATTTTCCATGAATTTCTGGAACAGGCATTCGTCTTGGCGATATAGTGACCAGTACGCGGTTCCGAACGAAAGTGGAACCTGTAATTAACTGCGGGCGCGTTCCACTTTCGTATTCATCGACGTTGGGGGAAACTTTCAGAGACGTGGCATGGTAAAGAAACTTTTCTTGATTTTCGCGTTATTGCTTGGAAATTGCGCCACGGTTCAGGCGCAAACCCTCGTTTTCACTGCGATTCCAGACCAGGACGAAAGCCGGCTGCGCAGCCGATTCGACAAGGTCGCGGTCTATCTTTCGGACACGCTTGGCGTCAAAGTGCGCTTCGTGCCGGTCAAATCCTACGCTGCGGCGGTTACCGCGTTCCGCAACAATCAGGTGCAACTGGCATGGTTTGGTGGGCTTTCGGGGGTGCGCGCGCGCAATCTTGTGGCCGGGTCGCAAGCCATCGCACAAGGCGAGGCGGACCGGCATTTCGTCACCTATTTCATCGCCCATGCCGATGCCGGACTGCGCGCGGACGCGGCCTTCCCCAGGGGAATTGCGGGCAAGACCTTTACCTTCGGGTCGAAAGGATCGACCTCGGGCCGGCTGATGCCGGAATATCATGTGCGGCGGATTTTCGGCGCGGCGCCGGACAAGGTGTTCTCGCGGGTCGGGTTCAGCGGCGATCATTCGCGCACCATCGCCCTGGTGCAGTCGGGCGCATACCAGCTTGGCGCGGTCAATTTCAAGGTCTGGGAGAATGAATTGAAAGCCGGGAAAATCGACCTGAAAAAGGTCTCGGTGATCTGGAAAACGCCGCCCTATCCTGACTATCAATGGACCATTCGGGGCGATCTGAACCGGGTGTTCGGGGCGCAGTTCGCCAAGCGGGTCAAGGCGGCGCTGCTGGCGCTGCGCGACCCGGTCCTTTTGGCGTCGTTTCCACGCCAACGCTTCGTGTCCGCCGCGAACGCCGATTACAAGCCGATCCTGGAAATCGGCAAATCCATCGGCCTGATCGATTAGTCCGGTGGCGCTGTTCGATCTGCACGATGTCAGCGCGCGCTATAACGGGCGCGTCGTCCTCGACAATATCTCGCTTTGCATCGCCGAGGGCGAGCGGGTCGCCCTGGTCGGCCGCAGCGGGGCCGGAAAATCGACCTTGCTGCGCCTGCTCTACGAACAATGCGCTGGCACGGCGTCGTTGCTGCCCCAGGAACCGGGCCTGGTGCGCACCCTTTCGGTGTTCCACAACATCTATATCGGGCGGCTGAACCGCCATTCATTGTGGTACAATCTGGCCAACCTGATCCGGCCCTTGAACAAGGAAGTCGATGCGGTCCGCGCCATCGCCCGGCGCATGGGGATCGAAGAAAAACTGTTCGAGCCGGTCGGGCAATTATCCGGCGGGCAGCAGCAGCGCACCGCCGTTGCGCGCGCGTTGTATCAGGCCAGCCCGATCCTGATCGGCGACGAGCCGGTATCCGCCGTCGATGAACATCAAGCCCGCATGGTGCTGGAAAACATCAATGAAAACCATACAACGGTCTTGATCGCGATGCATGACACGACCCTGGCGATCGCCTATACCGACCGGATCATCGGCCTGCGCGACGCCAGGATCGTACTCGACCGGCCGACCGCGGGCATGACCCCTGTGGATCTCGATGACCTCTACCGCACGTGAACGCGCGGCCGCGCGCGGCCAGCCATCGCCAATGGTGCGCACCAGCGTGGTGTTCGTTGGCATCGCGGTGCTGGCCGCCTTCGCTGCCGATATCGAAATCACCACGGCCGACCCGTGGAGCGAATTCGGCCGCATGGCGCTGGGCGCGGTAACGCCCGATTTCACCGCCACCGAACGCCTGGCCGAGGCGGTCGCGATGACCGTCGCCTTCGCTTTGCTGGGCGTCACGGTGGCCAATATCTGCGGCTTTGCGCTGGCGCTGGCGTTTCATGTCCGCGCAGTCCGGGTTGGCTGCGCCGTCGTGCGCGCGGTCCATGAATTGTTCTGGGCGCTCATCTTCCTCCAAATTTTTGGCCTGTCGCCCTTGACCGGCATCCTCGCCATCGCGATCCCCTATACCGGCATCATCGCCAAGGTCTATTCGGAGATACTCGAAGAAGCCGACCACGCGCCTTTGCGGATCGTCCCGGCCGGCAGCAGCCGCATCTCGGTTTTCCTGTTCGCCCGGCTGCCCGAAGCATGGGTTCATTTCAAGACCTACGCCTTGTACCGGCTGGAATGCGGATTGCGGTCGAGCGCGGTGCTTGGTTTCGTCGGCCTGCCAACCCTTGGCTATCATCTCGACTCGGCGTTTCGGCAAGGCAACTACGCTGAAGTATCGGCGCTTTTGATCGTGTTCTACATCATCGTGGCGACCATGCGGCGATGGATGCACCGGCGGTTGCTGCCGGTGTATCTGATCGGCGCAATCCTGATGATGCCGGGCGGCGTCGACATTTCGATGGCCAATATCCTGCGTTTTCTGGGCTCCGATATCGTGCCGTTTCCGCTGCGGATGGCCCAATCTATCGACGGCGCGACCCTGGCCGCGCTTGGCCACTGGACCGCCGCGATGTTCACCGAGGAGGCGCTGCCCGGCATCGTCAACACGCTAATTTTGACCATGATCGCGCTGGTCGTCAGCGGCATCGGCGCCTTGACGATGTTTCCGCTGATCTCGCCGAAATTTTTCGGCAAGCGCCAGCGCATCTTCGGGCACGCCGTCCTGGTGATCATCCGCTCGACCCCGGAATACATCCTGGCCTATGTCTTTTTGCAACTCTGGGGGCCGTCGATGGCGCCCGCCATCGTCGCGCTTTCCCTGCACAATTCGGCGATCATCGGCCATCTGATCGGGCGGCATACCGAATCGATGAAAATCCGCGCCGACGCGCCGCGCGGGGTCAATCTTTACGCCTATGACATCCTGCCCCGGATCTACCCGCAGTTTCTCGCTTTTCTGTTCTATCGCTGGGAGGTGATATTGCGGGAAACCGCGATCCTTGGCATCCTGGGAATCCCGACGCTTGGCTTTTACATCGACAGCGCCTTCGCCGATGTCCGCTATGACCGGGCGCTGTTCTTGATCATCGTCACGGCGGCGCTTAACATAGCCGTCGATACGCTGTCGCGGCGCATCCGTTCCCGGCTTCGCCTGAAAACCACCCTCGACAATGGTTGATATCAAAGGACGATGTTCTTGACCTGACCGAGATTGCGGGGATGTTTCCCAAGACAATTGCACCGAGAAGCCGTCATAGTGGTGCCATATGTTAGGGTGCCATATGTTAGATTGTGTCCATTAGGATTTCACCGGAAATTCGCAGGAAGATGCCATGACATCGTTCGACTCTGACAAGATTGCCGAGATCCATCGCCATCTGGACAGCGACCTGCCAACCGAGCCGGCCTTGCGGGTCAAGGCACTCGAAAGCGTATTGGTGGAAAAGGCACTGCTAAAGACCGAGGATATTGACAATTCGGTCGAGGCCTACAGCGAAAAGATTGGCCCCAAGAACGGTGCTAAAATCGTGGCGAGGGCCTGGGTCGATCCGGATTACAAGACGCGGCTGCTCGCGGACGGGGGAGCCGCCATTGCCGAATTGGGTTTCCACGCCCGTGCG
>PTKA01000258.1 GCA_002937525.1 Alphaproteobacteria bacterium MarineAlpha10_Bin3 | reverse complement strand
ATAATGCCTTCCGAAATCGCGCAATGTGCTTACCTATTGCTTACCCGAATAAAACAAGGACCTAGCTGGTTAAGGCTAAGTACTTGATATAAATGGTAGCGGAGGAGGGACTCGAACCCCCGACACGCGGATTATGATTCCGCTGCTCTAACCAGCTGAGCTACTCCGCCGCTTCGGCGGCTTCATTACGCATTCGACCGGCCACTGTCAACAGCGCGTCAACGCGGGGATTCCCGGATTGTTCCCAATCCTTGACCCCCGCACCCCGCGGCACCGCCATCAAGGGCTCGAAACGGCGGTCCCGGCCCTATATGGTGGCGGCGATGAAACCGGAAAATTCATGCGGCGCCGCCGCCTTGCGAGCCGAATTCAAGACACGGATGGAAGAATTCGCGCGCCGCGAAATTCATGGCCACGACGAACTGCGCGACTGCAAGACCATGCCGCCCAAGCTGTGGCGCGCAATCGGCGACGCCGGGCTGGCCGGGATTGCCTTGCCGCGCGAATATGGCGGCGGCGGTGGCGATTTGCGGGCGCTGGCGGTCGCGGCCGAGGCGCTGACGGCGCAGGGCGGCGTCAAGGGAATAGCGACATCCTGGCTTGGCCGGCAATTGGTCGCCCGGCTGCAAATTCTGGCGCATGGCACGCCGGCCCAGCGCCAAGCCTATCTGCCGGCGCTGGCGGCGGGCGATATCACACCCTGCCTGGCGATTTCCGAACCTGGTGCCGGCGCCCATCCCAAGCACCTCACGACACATGCGCGGCGCGACGGCGGCGACTTCGTGATTTCGGGCGAGAAAGCCTATCTGACCAACGGCCCGATCGCCGATATTTTTCTGGTCCTCGCGATCACCGATGTGGCTGCGGGGCGCAAACGATACTCGATCCTGATCGTGCCGCACGATGCGCCGGGCATGGAATTCACCGACGGCGTCGAAATCGACTTTCTGCGTCCGGCCCCGCATTGCGGGTTGCGGCTGCATGACGTGCGGGTGCCGGCGGCCAATCTGCTGGGCGGCAACGGGGATGCCTTCGAGCGGATATCGCTGCCGATGCGGACCGCCGAGGACGCGCTTTTCGCCGCCACCATCGCCGGGTCGATGCGCCATCTGCTGGCGCGGCTGGCGGGGGAGCTGGACGGCGGCGCACTAGATGACGAAGGCTTGAGCGAACTTGGCCGGCTGGCGGTGGCGCCCGACGGATTGTCGGCGCTGGCCTTTCGGGCGGCGGAACTTCTGGATATGGATGCAGCGGGCAATGCCGGGCAGGTGGCCGCCATATCGGCTTCGGCGCGCGACTGGGCCCGCACCATGAACGATCGCATCGGCGCGTTGATGACATGCGGCAATTTCGTCCCTTCCGATGGCCTCGCCGCCGAATACCGCAACATCGACAAGACCCTCGGCATCGCCAAAAGCGCCCATGTCATCATGGCGCAACGCCGCGCCGGCACCTTGCTCGCCTCCTGAATCACATCAGTGGAAACCGACCTTCATGACCGCACAACGCCAACCCGCCGCCGCTAAAATCTCCTCCATCGACGCCATCGTCGAGGGGCTGGACAGCGTCGGCTACATCGCCTCGCCGCGCATCGCGACCTCGATCTTTGTCGCCCATAATCTGACCAAACCGATCCTGGTCGAAGGGTCGGCCGGCGTCGGCAAGACGGAACTGGCGCTGGCCACCGCGCAATGGCTCGATTTGCCGCTGATCCGCCTGCAGTGCTACGAGGGGCTGGACGAATCCAAGGCGCTCTATGAATGGAAATACGGCAAACAGTTGCTCTATACCCAGATCCTCAAGGACAAGCTTGGCGCCACCCTCGCCGACACCCCGGGGCTTGAGGAGGCGATGACCAAGCTGCACGGCTTCGCCGACCAGTTCTATTCTGAAGATTTTCTCGAACCACGGCCATTGTTGAAGGCATTGCGCCAGCCGCACGGCGCGGTACTGCTGATCGACGAGATCGACAAGTCGGATGAGGAATTCGAAGCCTTCCTGCTGGAAATCCTCTCCGCCTATCAGGTGTCGATCCCCGAAATCGGCACCATCAAGGCGACCGTGCCGCCGCTGGTCTTCCTTACCTCGAACAACATGCGCGAGATGGGCGACGCCTTGAAGCGGCGCTGTCTGCATCTGTTCATCCCGTTGCCGGAAGAAAAACTGGAACGCCGCATTGTCGCCACCCGGGTGCCCGGCATCGAGGAACGCCTCAACCGCCAGCTCGTCGCATTCGTCCAGATGCTGCGCCAGGAAGACCTGAAGAAGCTGCCGTCGATCTCGGAAACCATCGACTGGGCGCGGGTGTTGATGCTGCTGCATGCCGAGTCCCTGGACGTCAAAATGGTCCGCAACACCTTAAATTTATTGCTGAAATACGAACAGGATTTCGACGTCGTGGCGCGGGAAATCCCGCAAATGACCAACAAGGCGAGCCGGTACTAAAGCAATGCAACGGACAATCGGCAGGTTCCTGCGCGCCTTGCGGGCGTCGGAGATACCGATCTCGCCGGCGGAGGCGATCGACGCCCATACCACGGTCGATATGGTGGGCTATGCCGACCGGACGCTGCTCAAGGATGCCTTGTGCGCCGCATTGGCCAAATCGGCCGACGAGGTCGAGCGGTTCGACGACTGTTTCGAGATGTTCTTCACGCGCGAGGAATTTCGCGGCGACGGCGATTCCAGCGACGATAAAGACATAATCGATCCGGCCTTGATCGCCGACAACCCGCTGGCCCGGCTTCTGGAAGAAGGCGATGAAAGCGCGTTGGCGCAGGCGATAGAGCAGGCCGCCAACCAGGCCGGCGTCGCCAAAATCCGATTTGCCACCCAGCGCAATCTGTTCACCCGCCGGATGCTCGACCAGATGGGATTGCGCGACATGGAACGGCTGATCGCCCGCCTGACCCGCGCGCAAACCGCCGGCGGCACGGCGGCGGCGCAGCGGCTGGAGGCGGCACGCGAATATCTGTTCGATCAGGCGCGGCAATACACCACGCGGCAGTTCGAGTTGTACGCCCGCTTCGCCGGCGAACAGTTGCGCGCCGAATTCCTCGTCAAGACAAGCCTGTCGGCGGTGGAACAGCGCGACTTTCAGCGCATGCACCGCATCGTGCGGCGCATGGCGCACAAGCTCGCCACCCGCTACAACCGCCGCCGCAAGCAGTCCAGGCGCGGCGTACTCGATGTGCGCCGCACGTTGCGCCGCAACATGGCCCATGACGGCATCCTTTTCGAGACCGTGTGGAAGCAAACCAAGATCGAGAGACCCAAGATCGTGGTGATCTGCGACGTTTCCCAATCGGTTGCCGCGGCGGCCCGATTCTTGTTGCTGTTCTTGTATTCGCTGAACGAGGTCATCGCCTCGTTGCGCGCCTTCGCCTTTTCCAGCAATCTGATCGAAATCAGCGATATTCTCGAATCCAGGCCGGTCGAACAGGCGATCCCGGAAATTCTGGAGAAAATCGGCTTCCGGCCGACCGATTACGGCCAGGCTTTGGCCGATTTCGACGAACAGTTCCTCGATTCGGTTGACCGCCGCACCACGATCATCATGCTCGGCGACGGCCGCACCAACAACACCGACCCCCGCATCGATTTGATGCGCCAACTCCATGACCGGGCGAAATCCTTCATCTGGCTGAACCCGGAACCGGAACCCTTCTGGGGCACCGGCGACAGCGAAATGCTGCGCTACCGCACCTTCTGCCATGTCGCCAAGACCTGTAGCACGGTGCAGGATCTGGAAAACATCATCGACGACGTACTGAAAACCTATTTCCGGGCGTAACAGCCCGTTGACGAAGTCTGCCCTGGACGAAGGAGCCATCGTCTGATTCTCTGGGGGCCTGTCTTGAAGGGGATTTGCCGATGGCAATGGGACAGC
>PTKA01000257.1 GCA_002937525.1 Alphaproteobacteria bacterium MarineAlpha10_Bin3 | reverse complement strand
CGCGGCGTCAGCCCGAGCCGCGCCATGCCGGTATCGAGCTGGATGGCGCATTGGGGGGTGCTGCTGGCCCCGGCGCAATGCAGCGACCAGGCGTCGATCTGGCCCGGATCGTTCAGGACCGGCCTGATATCGTGGGCGTTGCAGGCCGGCGCGTCGCCCGGCATCAGGCCGTTCAGGTAATATATGACCGCCTGGCCGAGATGCCCGCGCAATTCGATCGCTTCATCCAGATGGGCGACGAAGAAGATCTTGCAGCCGGCCTGGGACAGCGCCCGGCTGACCTGCTTCAGGCCGAGGCCGTAGCCGTTGGCCTTGACGACGGCGGCGCATTGCGCCTCGCCAACCTTGTCGGCCAGCAGCCGGTAGTTCGATTTTACCGCGCCCAGATCGACGGTAAGCAAGGATGGCCCGTGCCGCGGGCCGGTTTCTTCAAGGATAGCCATCCGCGTCGTCATGGTGGCGGTCAAGATCGGCAAAGCGGGTCAGGCTGCCGTCGAAATACAGGTCAATCGTGCCGGTCGGACCGTGGCGCTGCTTGGCGATGATGACGCTGGCGGTATTGCGGACATCGGCGATGCGTTCCTGCCAGCGCGCAACCCGGTTCTCGAACCGGTCGCGGGCCTCGTCGATATTGTGGATCGGCTCGCCTTTCTCCAGGTAATATTCCTCGCGGTAGATGAACATGACGACATCGGCGTCCTGTTCGATCGACCCCGATTCCCGCAGATCGGACAGTTGCGGCCGCTTGTCCTCGCGGTTCTCGACCTGCCGGCTGAGTTGGGATAGCGCCAGCACCGGCACTTCCAGTTCCTTGGCCAGGGTCTTCAGGCCGCGGCTAATTTCGCCTATCTCGTTGACCCGGTTCTCGGCCCGGCCGCCGGGCGAACCTTGCAGCAGTTGCAGATAATCGACCACGACCAGCGCCAGCCCGCCTTGCTGCCGCTTGGTTCGGCGCGCCCTGGTGCGGATCGCCGATATCGACAGCGCCGGCGTGTCGTCGATGATCAGGGGAACGCGGTGCACTTCCTGGCTGGCCCGGACCAGACGGGCAAATTCATCCGAATTCACCTCGCCGCGCCGGATACGGTCGGAGGGCAATTCCGATTGTTCGGACAGGATACGGGTCGCCAACTGCTCGGCCGACATCTCCAGCGAGAAGAACAGGACGCAGCCGGCTTCGCCCTTATCCGGATCGCTGGCGGCCTTTTGCGCCGCCTTTTGGGCTGCCTTTTGCGCTGCCCTGGCGGCGTTGTAGGCGATGTTGGTGGCCAACGCCGTTTTGCCCATCGACGGCCGGCCAGCCAAAACGATCAGATCGGACGGATGCAGGCCGCCCAGTTTGCGGTCGAGCAGGTCGAGCCCGGTGGTGATCCCGACAACATGGCTTTCGCGTTTGAAGGCCCGTTCGGCCATGTTGAGCGCGACCGTCGCCGCTTCTTGCAAGGTTACGGCGCCGCGTTCGGCTTCCCCGGTCGTGGCCAGATCGTATAGCTGCTGTTCGGCAATTTCGATCTGATCGACGGCGCTAACCTCGATGTCGTTGGCGTAGGCGTCATTGACCAGATCCTCGCCGAGCCCGATCAAGGCCCGCTTGAGATAAAGGTCGTGCACCAGATGCCCGTATTCGGCCGCGTTGACGACCGAGACCACGGCGGTCGCCAGTTCGTAGAGATAGGCGGCGCCGCCGACATCCTCCAATGCTGCGTCATTGTCGAAGAAATGCTTGAGGGTGAGCGGGCTGGCGACCTGGCCGCGTTCGATCAGCTTGGCGGCGGCGCCGAAGATACGGCCATGCACGGCGGCGAAAAAATGTTCCGCTTGCAGGAAATCCGAGACCCGCTCGAACGCCCGGTTGTTGGTCAGGACCGCGCCCAGCAGGGCGGCTTCGACTTCGATATTATGCGGTGGCGTGCGATAGGCCGGGCCGTCTTCGCCATGCAGATTGGTGACGTTGGTTTCCATGTTTTCCATGCCCACCCTTTAACACTCCAATCCTGCGCAAACCCCAATCCTGCGCAAGTCGGGGAAAAAAATCTTGGGAATTACATGAATAGCGGGGATAAATATCATGATTCGCCAAGTAACCGCGTTGGCGGTGGATATGTGGAAAAGCGAAGGCTTTCGGACCGCCAAATATGCCACGGGCGGCGTATCTTGCGATACGCCGCCCGAATCGTTTGCGCCGTGCGCAGGGTGGCGTTAGCTGGCGGTTTCCTTGGCGTCATCGCCTTCGCTTTTGGCCGGCGCGGGTACGGCATCGTCCTCCGCCGATGCGCCTTCGAAGGTCGCGCCGTCGATCGCGAAGCCGTCATCGCCACCGCCGCCGCCGCGTTCGGCCGGGATGATGGCGTGGCCGGTGCTTTCCTGCGCCGCCGCTTCATCCTCGGATTGGGCGACATTTACCGTGACGTCGACGATGACTTCGGGATGCAGCCGCACCCGCTGGGTGTGAAGACCCAGAGTTTTGATCGGATGGTCCATCAAAATCTGTGCGCGCGTGACGGTAAAGCCGGCTTCGGTTACCGCTTCGGCGACGTCGCGGCTATTGACCGATCCGTAAAGCTGTCCGCTATCGCCGGCGTTGCGGATAATCGCAACGAACAGGCCGGCCATCTTGTCGCCGATCTTTTGCGCATCGGTGCGGCGGTCCAGATTGGCGGCTTCGAGTTGCGCTTTCTCGCGCTCGAAATAGCTCAGATTATCGGTTGTCGCGCGCAACGCCTTTTTTTGCGGCAACAGATAATTCCGGGCATAGCCGGGTTTTACGTTAACGACATCGCCCATTTGACCGAGCTTCTCGATACGCTCCAAAAGAATGACTTGCATTGTGTGTTTCCTCCAACAACCCGGACTCAGGCGAAACGGCGCCGCAGCCCAACCCATGGCTCGATTAGTCCCAAAGCGGCCACGATTATGGCCAGCCAACCAAAAATGATAAGCATTCCATAGAATACGATGAGGATGAAAGCCGTCGCCGAACTTCGCCGGCACAAGGCATGCACCACCGCCAACCCCATGAAGAAAAACGGTAGAATTAAAATCATCGCCAGATTGACGCCGTAATACCCCATTCCGCCCGGCAGCAGATATCCGCCCAGGGCGGCGATTGCGGCGGCAACCGGGAACCAGTTGGGGAATTCCATCGTGACGATATCGGGCGAAGGCCGGAAATTGCGCTTGAAGCGCACCAGCAGGCCCTGCGCCAATGTCGCGTTGACCACCACCATGAACATCCAGGACACGGCGAAAATCCCCGGCAGCAGCGGCATGAGCATGGCGACGAAGGCCGCGCGCATGTCCGCCGATTCAGCCGGGATGATCTGGTGCGACAATCCTTCGATCAGCGCCCGGACCGACCCTTCCAGACCGGCCGGCTGCGCATTCAGCCATACGGCAATCACCGTGTAGAGCACCGCAGCCGTGACGCTCAGGCTGATGACCAGCAGGCCGGCCGGATACCAGACCGGCTGGCCTTGCGCGTCGGGGCGCGAAAGCAGCGCCTGGCGGACGATAATCAAAGCCGGCAGCGCATTGATCAGCACGAAGATCGCAGCACCCAGGAAACCGCCCAGCAGCGTGATCGTGACCGCCGCCACCGCGCTGGCCGCCGCACCTGCCGTCCATCCGAAGCTAAGGCCGATCAGATAGAGCGGCAAGGGCGCGAAATAGGCCAGCAGAATCCCACCGAACGAGCCGATTCCCGTCAAGGAATAGACCAGTGCGCTGGCGATGCCGCCGCTGATTGCCGCCAGCAAATAGCGTAACACGCGCCGCTCCCCGGAATTATTTGATGACGTAAGGCAACAGGCCAAGAAAGCGCGCCCGCTTGATGGCGCGGTCGAGTATCCGCTGTTTCTTGGTCGATACCGCGGTAATCCGGCTTGGCACGATC
>PTKA01000256.1 GCA_002937525.1 Alphaproteobacteria bacterium MarineAlpha10_Bin3 | reverse complement strand
CTGCCGCCGCCGCTGGTATCGAGCTTTGCCGAACGCTCGCTTGCCGCAGCGCGCGAAGCGGCGCCGCACATCGCGCGCGGCCTGCTGATCCGTTCGCTCGGCGGCGACTGGGCGCAATCCATGCGCGCGCTTGGCTGCGTCACGTTGCATTGCGGCCACCGGCATTTGAATCGCCAGCGCACGGCACGGGTCCGGCGCGCCGGGTATCCGTTGGTTGCCTATACGCCCAACGACCGCGAGCGCGCCCAGACCCTGTTCGGCTGGGGTGTTGTATCGGTCATCACCGACCATCCAGGGCGGATGATCGGGCTGTGACCATGCAGCCGCTGGCGGCCAAAGGCGGTCCGGCGGGCGCTGCGCGGCTTGCTGTTCGATGAAACCGTCCCACACCTTGGCGTAGACGACCGGATCCTCGACCGAGGTGTAGGTGAAGGTGATCGTGCTTGGATCGACCCATTTGCTGGAATCGTGCGGCGAATTGCACCGCCCAGATCGTTTTTGCGGTCGCAGCGCAATCGATTATGCGGCCGTGCTGGATAATTGCGCGTAATTCAGCGCCAGATCGAAGACATCGAAATTACGCCACCGCCGCCCGGCGGGCAGGTCCGGCACCGGCCGGTTGCAGATCAGCGGCACGCATTGTTCGGTCGGCCCGCCATGGCTGCGCAGCGGTACGTCCAGTCCGGAAAGGTCGTGCCCGGCCGGGGTGCCGCCAAGCGTCATATGGCGCTCGCCCAGCACCACGATATCGCCGACCCGTTCGGGCGGCAATTCGAAGCGGGCGCAGGCCACGGCATTGTCCAGCGCTTCCAGCACCCCGTCGACCGCCGCCAGCCGGGCGATGATTTCTTCGCGGCGTCCGGCATCGTCGACATAGATTGTCGCGAAGGAACCGAGCGCGCCGTGATGCGCCACATAGGGATCGGTGATCGGCAGGATCACCCGCGCCGCGCCGGCGCCGAACCAGTCATCGACCAGGTCTTGCAGGTAAATGACGTTCGGCGCGCCGGACTGGGGATCATGCTTGGCGTTCATGCCGTGGTCGGCGGTGAGCGCAATAGTCGCGCCCAACGCGTCCAGCCGGGCCCAGTAGCCGTCCATCATGGCGTAGAACGCATTGGCCAGCGGCGTGCCCGGCGCGTGCTTGTGCTGCACGTAATCGGTCGTCGACAGATACATCAGATCGGGCCGGTCGCGTTCCATCAGGACGACCCCGGCGGCAAAGATGAACTCGGACAGATCGGCGCTATAGACCGACGGCACCGGTTTGCCGACCAGGGCGACGACATCGTCGATGCCGTTTTGCGCCAGCGTCGCGCGGTCGGCCAGTTCCGACGAAAAACATATCCCCTTCAGCTTGTGGCCCAACTGGCGGCGCAGCTTGTCCTTCGCCGTCACCACGCAGACCGTGGCCCCGGCATCGGCGAACGCGGCCAGGATCGTGCCGCAACGCAGGAATTTGGGGTCGTTCATCATCACCGCATCGCCGCTGTCGGGATCGAGAAAGAAATTGCCGGCGATGCCATGCACTGCTGGCGGCGTTCCGGTCACGATCGACAGATTGTTCGGGTTGGTGAAGCTGGGTATGACGCAATCCGCCAGCGTATAAACCCCCGCCTGCCGGACTTTTGCCAGCCATGGCATCTGTCCGGCGGCAATGGCCTCGTCCATATAGGCCGGCTCCGACCCATCGACGCAGACGACGACGACCGGCGCTTGTGGCCACGCATAGCGCCGGCCATTCACGAGGATGGGGTCTTTGTCGGTGCGCATGGCCGGGTCCAATGTGGTTTTTAGTCCCTAGCCTAGCGACGGGACGGTCGAAGCGATGCTGTCGCGCGCGCTCATCCGCTCCATCCATGCCGTGAGCGCCGGGGCCTGGCCGAGCAGCGTCTGGCCTTCGGGAATTTGACTGGCGTAATGAAGCACCGGCGTTACATGGAAATCGGCCAAGGAAACATTGTCGCCACCGAAATAGTCCTGCCCGGATACCATGGCGTCCAATACAGAAATGGCGCGTTGGCAATCGCCCTGGGCATCCTCGATCATCGCCTCGTTTGACTCGCCACCCAGCTTGGGTACCAGCGCACGCTGAATGAAGGTCCGCGTGATGATCGCGTCATAGGCATAATTATCCACGACATTGACGGCCTGCAGCGTTTTCGCGCGCATGGCCGGTTGCTCTGGCAGCAGGGCGGGGCCGTCGAACGCGGCATTGATATAAACCAGGATGGCCGGCGTTTCGTATAAGGCGAGGCCATCATGTTCGAAAGCAGGCACTTTCATGAACGGATGCAATTTCTCGTAACCGTCGGGCCAGCCCTCCAGGAAGTTGAATTCGTTGAAGTCGTACTCGACGCCTTTTTCGGCCAGCGTGATGCGAACCGAACGGACATAGGTGCTGAAACCGGGGCCATGAAGAGTAGGTTTTGACATAGTCGGGCCTCCCTAATGCGGTTAATTCAACAATGCACCGATGCCCGAAAGTATAGATGTCGGCGCGTTTCGAGGCAATCGCCCGCGAGATAGGTTTCCCTTTCCATCATATTTTCCATACCATGGCCCGGTTGGATTGGATTAACGGGAAGCCCGCGCGCTCCTTATCAAGGTCTTGGTATAACCGGTGTATCCAGCCGCCATAACACGATGGAGACACCATGGCTCGCCCCCTCCCCACGCACGCCCGTGTCGTCATTGTCGGCGGCGGCATCGTCGGGTGCAGCGTCGCCTATCATTTGACCAAACTTGGCTGGTCCGACGTCGTGCTGGTCGAACAAGGGCAGCTTTCCGGCGGCACCACCTGGCACGCAGCGGGGCTGGTGGCGCAGCTCCGCGCGACGCACAGCCAGACCATGCTGGCGAAATACACCAAGGATCTGTACGAAACCCTGGAGGCGGAAACCGGGCAGGCGACCGGCTACCGGCAAACCGGCAGCATCTCGCTGGCCCGTACCGCCGCGCGCGAAGAAGAACTGAAGCGCCAGGCGGCGATGGCCGCCGCCTTCGACGTCGAAGTCTCCCGCATCTCGCTCGACGAAGCCAAATCGCGCGTCCCCTTGCTGCGCATCGACGATCTGGTCGCCGCCTACTGGATGCCGGGCGACGGCACCACCAACCCGACCGACACCACCCAGGCCTTGGCCAAGGGCGCGCGCGCCGGTGGGACCATGATCGCCGAGAATGTGCGGGTCAGCCAGGTGACCGCCAAGGACGGCGCCGCCACCGGCGTGATTACCGACCAGGGGGAAATCAAGGCCGAGTTCGTGGTGCTGTGCTGCGGTATGTGGACACGCGATCTGGCTAGGCCGCTCGGCGTCGTCGTGCCGCTGCACGCGGCCGAACATATGTATATCGTCACCCGGCCGATGGACGGCATCGTGCGCGGCCAGCCGGTGCTGCGCGACATGGACGGCACGATCTATATCAAAGAGGAAGTCGGCGGATTGTTGATCGGCGGCTTCGAACCGCACGCCAAGCCGTGGGGCGGCGTCGCCACTGGCGGCATTCCCGACAAATTCGAATTCCAGCTTTTCAACGAAGACTGGGACCAGTTCGACGGCTTCATGCAGAGCGGCCTGCACCGGATTCCAGCACTCAAAGACGCCGAGATCCGCCAGCTTCTGGTCGGGCCGGAAAGTTTCCCCCCCGACAACCGCTACATCCTTGGCCAAGCCCCGGCCCTGGACCGCCTGTTCGTCGCCGCCGGGTTCAATTCAATCGGCATCCAGTCGGCCGGCGGCGCCGGCAAGGCGCTGGCCGAATGGATCGTCGAAGGCGCGCCGACCATGGACCTTGCCGATATCGACATTGCCCGCTTCCAGCCCTTCGAGGTCAATGGAAAATATCTGTACGACCGGACCACCGAAACGGTCGGCCTGCTCTACGACATGCACTG
>PTKA01000255.1 GCA_002937525.1 Alphaproteobacteria bacterium MarineAlpha10_Bin3 | reverse complement strand
CTTGCCGGCCCGCGCCACCATTTCCGGCAGCAGATCGACGCCAAGATAGTCGCCTTGGTACCCGCGCTCATTCAGCCACGCGGGGAAATGGCCGACTCCGCAACCGACATCGAGAATCGATTTGTCCAAAAGATTGTCGATCGCCGCTAGAATCGCGAACCGCGCCTGCTGATTGCCCGCATTCTGGAAATCGACGGCCAGATTGGTGTCGCCATGCTTGGCCAGCAGCGGCGGATAATGCGCCTGCACGCGGGCCGTGTGGGTTTTGCAGTCCATCTATAAATCCACTAACCTTTCTGCGTGGCGCCGGCGTAATCGCGCAGGCGAATGGGTTGCCGCTTGCGGCCCCAATTCCCCGGGCGGGTCTCGAACTTTCCGGCGCAAGCAGCGCCACAGCGCGAACAATGCCCATCGCCAGTCAATTGCCAATCCGACAATGCATGCCAGTCGCGGCCGATCAGGCGCA
Source organism: Alphaproteobacteria bacterium MarineAlpha10_Bin3 (assembly GCA_002937525.1). Lineage (GTDB taxonomy): Bacteria > Pseudomonadota > Alphaproteobacteria > UBA8366 > MarineAlpha4-Bin1. The sequence goes on along the minus strand of PTKA01000255.1, from coordinate 3,442 downwards.
ACCCGCATTGATGGCAATAGGTGCTGCCGGTCGCCTTGTCCGAAATATTGCCGGTATAGGCATAGCGAACCCCGTTGCCACGGGCGATGCGCCAGGCGCGGATCACCGATTCGGGCGGTGTATTGGGCTTGTCCATCATGCGGTAGTCGGGGTGAAATGCGGTGAAGTGCAGCGGCACGTCGGGGCCCAGTTTCTCGACCACCCAGGCGCTTAGCGCGTCGATTTCGGCTGGCGAATCGTTCTCGTCCGGGATTAGCAAATTGGTGATTTCAAGCCAGACATCGGTTTCATGGCGGATATATTGCAGCGTTTCCAGCACCGCGTCTAATTCCGCCGAACAGAGTTTTTTGTAAAATTCCTGCGTAAACGCCTTGAGATCGACATTCACCGCATCCATCGCGTCGTAGAACTCCTCGCGCGCCGCCGCCCCCATGTAACCGGCCGTAACCGCGACATTGCGCACGCCGCGCGCCCGGCACGCGGCGGCGACGTCGATCGCATATCCGTGGAAAATAACCGGATCATTATAGGTATAGGCGACCGAGCGGCAGCCGTTTTGCAGCGCCGCCTCGGCGATGGCTTCGGGCGGCGCATGGTCCATCAGCCGGTCCATTTTTCGCGATTTGGAGATATCCCAATTCTGGCAAAACCGGCAGGTCAAATTGCAACCAGCCGTGCCGAAAGACAGCACCGGTGTGCCCGGCAAGAAATGATTGAGCGGCTTCTTTTCAATCGGGTCGATGCAAAATCCGCTGGACCGGCCATAGGTCGTCAGCACGATGCCGTCATCATGGCGCGCCCGAACGAAACACAGCCCGCGCTGCCCTTCGTTCAACTTGCATTCGCGCGGGCAGATATCGCACTGCACCCGGCCATCCGCCAGCATGCGCCAGTGACGGCCGGGAACGCCGTCGATGATGTCGCGATCAGGTGCGCTCATAACCACCTCCAGGATACCATAGAATATCGGTTGAACCGGTCCGGTATCAAATGCTCATTTCCCGGCTCCCCCCAGGGCCGGAAGGTCGCTATGATACGGGCCTGGCTACGGGATGATTCGATGAGTTTGATACGGGCGGCGGCGGTGGCCGGGACGTTCTATCCTGGCAACCGCGAGGAACTGGCAAGCAGCGTCCGGCACTACCTGGACGGCGCGGCGAAATCAGCGGTCACGGCGGATGCGCCCAAGGCGATCATTGCCCCCCATGCCGGCTATGTTTATTCGGGCGCCATCGCCGGCCAGGTCTATGCGAGTTTGCGGCCAGCCGCGCACCGGATCGAGCGCGTGGTCCTGCTGGGACCAGCGCACCGGGTCGGCTTTGCCGGTCTGGCGGCGCCGGATTGCGACGCCTTCGAAACCCCGCTCGGGCCGGTCACGGTGGACCGCGCGGCGATCGAGGCGGTTTGCGATCTGCCGCAGGTCACGCGCCGCGGCGATGCGCATCGCGACGAACATTCGCTGGAAGTACAATTGCCGTTTCTGCAGGACGTTCTGGGGCAATTTACGCTGGTGCCGCTGGTCGTGGGACAATGCGACGCCGCCCAGGTCGCCGCTGTGCTGGACCGGCTGTGGGGCGGGCCGGAAACCTTGATCGTGATCAGTTCCGACCTCAGCCATTACGAAGATTACGATACCGCGCAGCGCCTCGACGGCGCGACGGCGGCGGCCATCGAGAGCCTGCAACCCGACCGGATCGAGCAGCGCCAGGCCTGTGGCCGGCTGCCCATCGCCGGCTTGTTGCGGGTGGCGCGCCACCGGGGCATGACGGTCAAACGGCTTGGCCTGTGCAATTCCGGCGACACGGCGGGCGACCGCAAACGCGTGGTCGGTTACGGCGCGTGGCGCCTGGACGACGCCATGCCGGCCGATGACGAAGCCCTGATAGCGCGCCACGGCGCCGAAATGCGCCGGATCGCGGGCCAATCGATCCGCCACGGCATGTCCAAGGGCAAGCCGCCGGCGGTCGATACGAAGACCTTCGCCGTGGCCCTGCAAACGCCGCGCGCAACCTTCATTACCCTGAAAAAAGACGGCCGTTTGCGCGGTTGTATCGGGACCGTCACCGCGCATCGCCCGCTGGTGAACGATGTGGTCGCAAACGCCTATGCCGCCGCGTTCCGCGACCATCGCTTTGCGCCGCTGCAAGGCGATGAGTTGACCGGGACGACCTTGTCGATTTCCCTGCTGGGCGTTCCAGCCGCCATGGCGTTCGACGGCGAAGCCGACCTCACGGCGCAATTGCGGCCCGGTATCGACGGCCTTATAATTCGCGACGGCGAGCAGCGCGCCGTATTTTTGCCACAAGTGTGGGATGAACTGAGCGAACCGGGCATCTTTCTCGCCCATTTGAAACGCAAGGCGGACATGGTGCCGGATCACTGGTCGCAAGACTTCCGCGCCTGGCGGTTCACTTCGACCTCGGCTTAACAGGACCGACCGGCGCCGATGACGCAATACGCAGAATTTCTGCCCGCCATGGTGGCCATGGCGCATGACGCCGGCGCCAGGATCATGGAAATCTACCGGACCGACTTCCAAGTCGCCCGCAAAGCGGACGATTCGCCGGTGACCGAAGCCGATACGGCGGCGGAGGCGATCATTACGCGGGCGCTGCGGGCGCTGACCCCGCATTACCCAATCGTGGCCGAGGAAGCCGCCTCGCGCGGGGAATTGCCCGATGTCGGCGATGACCCGTTCTGGCTGGTCGATCCGCTCGACGGCACCAAGGAATTCCTCAACCGAAACGGCGAGTTTACGGTCAATATCGCGCTCATCGTGGCCCGAAAGCCGGTACTCGGCGTCATCTATGCGCCGGCGCTGGACGAAACCTTCACTGGGATTGCCGGCACCGGGGCGACCCGCGCGCGCAAGGGCGGAACACCGGCGCCGATTTCGGTTCGCGCGGTGCCGACGGACGGCGTGACGGTTCTGGCCAGCCGGCGGCATGGCGATCCCGATATGCTGGCCGCCTTCCTGAAAGGCCGTGCGCTGGCCGGGATCAAGAATGCCGGCAGTTCCTTGAAGTTCTGCCTGCTGGCGGCGGGCGAAGCGGATGTCTATCCGCGCTTCGGCAATACCTGGGAATGGGACACGGCGGCCGGGCACGCCATCCTGCTCGCGGCGGGCGGGCTGGTGACGACCCAAGACGGCGCGCCGCTGGGCTACGCGAAGAACCCGCTGCTGAACCCGCATTTCATCGCCTGGGGCGGATTACGCTAAGGGACCGAACCGAATGAAATCAATCGCAACGATGATCTTTGCGCTGCTGTTTGTTATCGGCGGCGCGGTGGCGCAGGAGGTTTTCGCGAAATCCGAACTCGTCATTGTCACCAAGGACGGCCCGCAGATTTTCCAGATCGAAATCGCGACGACACCGGGCCAGCAGGCCCAGGGATTGATGTACCGCCGCACCCTGGCCGCCGGGGTAGTCACCTCGGGAAC
>PTKA01000254.1 GCA_002937525.1 Alphaproteobacteria bacterium MarineAlpha10_Bin3 | reverse complement strand
CCTTACAAGGGATGCCTATAATTATCGCCTAAACCACTAAATATGGGAATCCCCTAAATATAAACTCGCCGATTCAACCCGATCGGAACATGCTCTAGCCGTTATGTAAAAAACGCTTGAACTCACCCAAATTTTTAGTTACATTAAATGTAATATGTTGGAAAGCGATGGCGTTTGCGAAAATCAAACACCGGGGCCTGAAGGAAGTATTCATCAAAGGCCGCTCAAGCCGTATCGGCTACCAGTATCAAGCCAATGCCACCCGGATTTTGGATTTTCTGGACGTTATTCACGAACTGGAAGACTGCAACGGTTACCGGGACTTTCATTCCCTCAAGGGCAATCGCAAAGGCCAGTACGCCATGAGCGTTTCAGGCAATTACCGGATCGTATTCACCTATAGGGATGGCGACGTAACAATCGAAGACTTCGCCGACTATCATTGAACGCCAAGGAGGGAAAATTGACTGGACTGGAACGAAAACGCCGCCCAACGACGCCAGGCGTCTTCCTGAAAGAAGACTACCTTCGACCCCGCAAGATCAAGATTGGCGCGCTGGCGGAAGCCGTCGGCATGTCCCAAAAACACCTCAGCCAGGTCATCAACGGGCATCAGCGCGTCACGCCGACCATGGCAATGCGGCTATCCAAGGTTTTGAACACGTCGCCGCAATTGTGGCTCAACATGCAGGCCGCCGTGGACGGCTATGACGCGGAGCAGGCGGCAAAGGAGTGGCAACCAAAGACCGTCTTCGAGACCGCCTAGGAACAAGCGGGGACATAGGAACCGTCGCCGCCTCATCGCAACCCGCGCGTCAATAGGCCGCGAACATCCGCGTTAATTCGTCCCTATTGTCGCTTACCGTCAGCGCCAGCATTAGCAATATACGCGCTTTTTGCGGCGGCAGGTTATCGGCGGACACGGCACCTTCGATGCGTTGGGTGTTGATCGTGGCGACGCGGCCGCTGCCGGCGCGGGTGCTTTGCACCACCGCCACACCGGCGTTGCGGGCGCGGTTCAGCGCGTCGATTTGCGCCTTGGTGCAGGAACCAGGCGCAAAGCCGGCGGCGACGATGCCGCGCGCGCCGGCGGCCACGAAGGCGTCCACGGCGGCGCCGTCCGCACCGGCATAGCTCAAGGCGATATCGACGCGCGGCAGGGCATCGAGTTTGGAGATTTCGAATTCGGTGTCCGGGGCGTTGATGCGGGTCGGGCGGCGGTAAAATGCGACCGTTCCGTCGCCATCGGCATGGCCAAGGATGCCGAAATCCGGGCTGCGGAAGGTGTGCAGGCGCTGGGTCGAGGTTTTGGTGACATCGCGGGCGGCGTGTATTTCATCGTTCAGCAGCACCAGCACGCCGAGCCCGCGCGCCTGGGCCGACCCGGCGACGCGAACGGCGTTCAGCAGGTTCATGCCCGCGTCCGTGCCAAGCGCGCTGGCCGGGCGTTGCGCGCCAACCAGGACGACGGGAATATCGGTTTTTAGCGTAAGATTCAGGAAATAGGCGGTTTCTTCCAACGTCGCGGTGCCATGGGTGACGACGATGCCATCGAATTTATCGCCGCTGGCGGCGACGTCGTGAATGGTTCGCACCAGTTCAAGCCATTCGGCAACGCCGATATCGGTGCTGGAAACGGCCCGGAAACGGACCGCCGTTACATCGGCGACCCGGCGCACTTCGGGGAAGCGTTCGACCAGTTCGTCGGCCTGGTATTTCTGGCCGGTCGCGGTGTAATCGACCAGATCGAGGCTGTCGCGGCCAACCGAGGAGATCGTGCCGCCGGTCCCGATCACCGCGACTTTCGGCAATGCTGCGCCGGCCGGCGGCACTACAATACCGGGCCGCCGATTATGTCGGCTGGAATGGCGCGCTTCAGATAAAGCCCGTCCGATTCATCGCCGTAGAATTCGCCGTCCTCGACCATGATCTTGCCGCGCAGGATGGTGAGCGTCGGCCAGGCCGCGACTTCGCGCCCTTCCCAGGGCGAATAGTCGGTTTCGTGCAAATCTTCCTGACGGACGATGCGTTTTTGCGCCGGGTCCAGCACCGTGATATCGGCGTCCGCGCCGGCCGCAATCGCGCCCTTGCGCGGATACAGCCCCATGATCCGGGCGGCGTTGGTCGAGGTAAGATCGACGAATTTCTCCAGGCTGTAGCCGCGTTTTTCCACCATTTCGGTATACATGATGGCGATTCGGGGCTCGACCCCGGCATTGCCGCCGGTGGTGTCGTCGATTTTTTTGCCCTGAACCTTGACCGACAAGGAGCAGCAGATCTCGTCGGTCGCCACCGTGCTGATCGACCCGTCCAGCGTCCCGGCCCACAATGCGGCCTGATCCGACTTCGATTTCAAGGACGGATAGGTGTGATAGATCTGGCCATTGGGGCGGCTGTAATCCTCGCTGGTAAACAGCATGTATTGATGCAAGGTTTCGCCGTAGATCGGAAAGCCCCGGTTCCTGGATTCGGCAATCGCCGACACGCCCGAGGCGGCGCTGACATGCATCATATACAAGGCCGTGCCTTCGACCTTTTCGGCCAGCCGGATCACCCGGCGGAACGATATATCTTCCGACAGCGCGTTATGGACCTCGGCTAGATTCTCGAAGCCGGTGCGCCCTTCGCGGAACAGCTTGTCATACATGTGCATGACGATATCGTTGTCTTCGGAATGGATGACGCCCAGCCCGCCTTCCCTGGCCAGGACCTGGAACAACTCCCACAGATCGCCAAAACGCACCATGCGCCCGCGCCGGCTGGGCGTGATGTCGGTGGTGAATATCTTGACCGTCGGGTAGCCGGATTGAATGGCTTCGCCCAACTCAGCCAGGATCGGCGGCGGAATCACCCCGCGCAGCAAGATGTGATAGGCGTGGTCGCAATAACATTTTCCGGCCCATTCTTTGTCCCGGTTCTCGATCGTGCGCTGGACCCCGTCATCGCCTTCGCGGGCGGCGAAATCGATGATCGTCGTGGTGCCGCCATGAAGTGCTGCCCGGCTGACCTGCGACGGTGGGTCGGTAAAGGACGGCTCGCCGCCTTCTTCCAAGGACGGGATGATCCAGGCGCAATGGACATGCGGGTCGATGCCGCCGGGCATCACGATCTTGCCGGCCGCGTCGATAATGCGCCCGGCCGCATCCGCGCCGAACGCGCCCGGCGCCGCGACGGCGGCGATCTTGCCGTCCTTGATGGCGATATCCCACTGCCCGACGCCATGTGGGGTGACCACGCGGTCGCCGCGAATTAACAGATCGAACATGATTCAATCCCCCTCTTTGCCGGCATTGTTGCGCCTCGCCAACACTTCCGCAACCTCGTCCTCCACGCAATCGAGCAGGCATTCGAGCCACGATCCCGGTATATCCTTGGTAATAAAAACAAAAACGCTGTCACGGCCGGCGTCCGGCCAGGCGTCGAGCCATTCAATCGGGTGCAGAACATGCTGTACGCCATGGATGACGGCCGGCCGGTCCGGGCTTTGCGCCAGATTGACCAGCCCCTTGAGCCGCAGCAGATTGGCACCGCAATGTTCGGCCAGGATTTCCAGATACAGGGTCAGCGCAACCGCGTGAATCGGTTTTGCGCGCCTAAAGCTATGCGCGCGGATATCGGCGCCGTGCCGGCTGACATCATGGCCATGGCCATGCGCAGTCGGCGCATCGGCCGCCAGCCAGGCGCGGGCGTCGGCGGTTTTCGCCAACCGCCCGCCCGCACCGAACAATGCCGCCGGGTCGATATCGCCCTGCACCGCGGTCAGGACCGGTGCGGCTGGATTGAGCGCCCGAAACCGGCCGGGCAGCCCGCTCGCGGCCGGGTCGGCCAGATCCGTCTTGGTCACGACCAGACGGTCGGCCAGCGCCACCTGCCGCGCGGCTTCATCGTAGAGCTCCAGGGTCCGCGCG
>PTKA01000253.1 GCA_002937525.1 Alphaproteobacteria bacterium MarineAlpha10_Bin3 | reverse complement strand
TGGAAATGACGCCCTTGATCCCCGCCGACCGGCAGGTCATCGGCGGTTATGGGCCGGGTCTGTTCCGCGTTTCGGGCCAGCTTTACCGGACATCGATACTGGTGTTTCCGGACCGGACGCTGGAATGGCCGCCGCGAACGCTGGACGGGCTGACCTTGGAATCCTTTGCCGCAGTAATCGCGGAACCAGCACCGGTGGAAATTCTTCTGCTTGGCGTCGGGGCGCGTAACCGGCTTATTCCCGAAGCGTTGCGCCGCGGTCTGCGCGATGCCGGCATCGTACTTGATGCGATGGATACAGGGGCTGCGTGCCGCACCTACAACGTCTTGATGGCGGAAGACCGGCGGGTCGCGGCGGCGTTGATTTTGCTGGACTGAGCAAAAGAAAACGGGACCCGAAGGCCCCGTTTCCCATAACGCATAATGCCGTCTGTTACGACAGATTATACAGACTTTGCGCCGAAACCATGGCGAACAGCATCGGGAACGACAGCAGCGTATTGGTCCGCGAGAACAGCATCGCGGTTCGCGCCGCAGCGGCCTTTTCGTCGGCGGTGGCATCGACAATGCCCAGCGCCTTCTTCTGATTGGGCCAGATGATGAACCAGACATTGAACCACATGATGATGCCGAACCACATGCCGATGCCGATCAAACGGTGACCGCCGGTGGCACCTTCGGTCAAGCCCAGCGACAACGCTTCGACGATATAGCCGTTCATCGACCCGACCGCGAGACCGGTTATGATCGTCGCCATCGCGGCCCAACGGAACCAGAACAATGCCGCCGGTGCGATAACCTTGCTGATGGCCGGTTTTTGGTCGTCGGGTATTTTGCCCATATTGGGGATCTGAACGAAGTTGAAATACCACAGGATGCCGATCCACATGACCCCGGACAGCACATGCGCCCAGCGCCACAGGAACTTCCAGAATGCATCGCCTTCAAAGTCGCCATAGCTGTAATACATGATGAACAGAAGGATCACGAGGACGAACCCCGCCACGACCGTTCGTGTCAAATTAGACAGTATTGCACCCATTTCCACCTCACTCTCTGTTAGCTTTCTTATGATGTGTAGCCAAAAAATCCCGTATTGTTGGGGAATAATATGCGTAAGACGGCGCGACTTGTACAGCGGGATTGGCGAATCCGGCCCGGGCTTCAAGGCCAGCGGCCGAATGGCACCCGGTCCAGGCGCGAAAGACCCCGTGGTTCAATCGACTTCTCGGTGCGGATGGCAATCGCCAGACGCCAGCATTCACGGGCCGTGCAATGGATGACGGGGGATTGAACTACTGCCGCGATATCGTGCGGCGCCAGGACCCGGACCGTTATGTCCTGGCCTTGCTGGCGCCCGTTGGGCGGCGCCCGGCGTTGCTGTCGATTTATGCGTTCAATGTCGAAATTTCGAGAATTCGCGAATCGGTGTCCGAGCCGATGCTCGGTCAAATGCGCCTGCAATGGTGGCGCGACACCATCGACGCACTTTTTGCCGGTCAATCCCGGGCGCACCCGCTGGCCGCGCCGCTCGCCGCCGCCATCATGCGGCACGATCTGAGTCAGGCGCATTTCATGCGCCTGATCGACGCCAGATCGGCCGACCTTGACCCGGTGCTGCCGGCGGCGATGGACGGTCTGATCGACTATGCCGGCGAAACGGCGGCACCGCTGATTTGGCTGGGGCTGGAGATTTGCGGCGTGTCCGGCCGGGCGGCGCACGATGCCGGCTGGAGCCTTGGCGTCGCCTGGGCGCTGAGCGGGCTGATCCGCGCGATGCCGTTTCATCTGCGCCGGGGTTGGTGCTGTCTGCCCAGCGACCTGCTGGCGAAATACCAACTGGACCGGTCCAAATTGCGCCAGGAGGTGTCCAGAAACAACATCATAAAATTAGTCAAAGAAATTTCAGAAACGATCGATACAAATATCGAAAAATCGCATGAACTTCGTAGCGATATCGACAGGGCGGCAATCCCGGCATTGCGCGTTGCCGGTTTCGCGCAAGCCTATCAGCGCCGCCTGGCGCGTTTTGGCTATGATCCGTTCGACCCGAGATTAAGCGCCCAGCCGCCGTTTATCGCCTGGCGCCTGATGCTACGCGGTCTTGTTGGACGCTACTGAATCGGGCAGCACCGTCGCCTCAAGCCATCTTTCAAGCGCGTCCAACGCGCGCCGCCCCTGGGCCGCCCGGCGTTCGCGCCGTCCCTTGCGCCGCTTTTGGCCTGGTTCGAGCGCCTCCAGCGGCGGAAAGAGGCCGAAATTGATATTCATCGGCTGAAAAGTATCCCCGGTGGCGCCACCGGTGATGTGATTCAAAAGCGCGCCCATCGCCGTGGTGCCGGGCGGTGGGGCCAGGGGCACGCCAAGGCGGTGCGATGCCGCGAAGCGCCCGGCCAGCAATCCGCAGGCCGCCGATTCCACATAGCCTTCCACCCCGGTGATCTGCCCGGCAAACCGCAGCCTTGGCATGGCGTTCAGCCGCAGTTCCGGGTCGAGCAGTTGCGGGGAATTGAGGAAGGTGTTGCGGTGAATGCCGCCAAGGCGGGCGAACCGTGCGCCTTCAAGCCCCGGAATGGTGCGAAATATCGCCTTCTGCGCTTCGTATTTGAGCTTGGTCTGGAAACCGACGATGTTGTACAGCGTGCCAAGCGCGTTGTCCTGGCGTAGCTGGACCACGGCGTGCGCCCGGCGGCCGGTCCTTGGATCGGTCAGGCCGACCGGCTTCATGGGGCCAAAACGCAGCGTATCCAGGCCCCGTTCGGCCATCACTTCGATTGGCAGGCAGCCTTCGAAATAGGGCGTATCCTTTTCCCACTCCTTGAATTGCGTGGTGTCTCCGCCACGCAAAGCGTCGATAAAAGCGATATATTGCGCCTCGTCGAGGGGGCAGTTGATGTAATCGGCGGTATCGCCCTTGTCATAGCGCGACTGGAACCAGGCGGTCGAAAAATCGATCGATTCCTTGTAGACCACTGGGGCGATCGCATCGAAGAAGGCCAGCGCATCCTCGCCGGTCAAATCCAGGATCGCGTTGCTGAGCGCCGGTGCGGTGAGCGGGCCGGTGGCGACAATGACGCTGTCCCAGTCCTCGGGCGGCAAGCCGGTTATTTCCTCGCGACGGATGGCGATTGTCGGGTGTGATTCGAGTTGTTGGGAGACGGCGCGCGAAACCCCCACCCGGTCGACCGCCAGGGCGCCGCCGGCTGGAATCCGCGTTGCATCGGCGGCCGACATGATCAGCGAGCCGCAGCGCCGCATTTCTTCGTGCAGCAGGCCGACGGCATTGTGTTCGGCATCGTCGGAACGAAACGAATTCGAACAGACCAGTTCGGCCAGACCGTCGGTAAGGTGGGCTTCGGTGCCGCGCACCGGCCGCATCTCATGGATCACTGCCGGTACGCCGGACCGCGCGATCTGCCATGCCGCTTCGGCCCCGGCGAGGCCGCCGCCGATGATGTGGACGGGGTTCATTTTAACGCGCGATATCGACATGGAATGACAGGCTCATAACGGGTGAATGGCTTGCTTGCGCCCTGATGAAAGGGATGCTTCCCGCAGCCGCCAGCAAGGTATTGTCGCCAATCGCTTGCCCGGCCTCGTGCGCCCATCATAGGATGACCAACCGCCAACATCACGAAAGAAACCGCCATGTCCTCAGAAGTCCTCTTCCAGCTGGCGCCGACCGGAACCTTGCGCGCGGGCATCAATATGTCGAATTTCCTGCTGGTCACGGGCAAGGCGGCCAATGGCGACCCGCAAGGCGTGTCGCCGGACATGGCGCGCGCGATCGCCGACCGGCTGGGCGTGCCGATGACCCTGGTGCCGTTCAAGACGCCGGGTGAATTGGCCGACGCGGCGGGAACCGGGGCCTGGGACATCGGCAATATCGGGGCCGAACCGCAGCGCGCCAA
>PTKA01000252.1 GCA_002937525.1 Alphaproteobacteria bacterium MarineAlpha10_Bin3 | reverse complement strand
GCGCGGTGACGCGCAAGACCTTGGGCCAATCGCACAGGCGGGCGGCAAAATCATCGCCGATCCAGCCGACCCGCGTTCGCGCGGCGTTGAAGGGGCGCAAGCGCGACAGATCGGCGTTGTTGCAGGCGCGGATGTGATCGAAGAAGGCGATGGCGCGTTCCCCGCTAGGCGATTTTGGCGTGCCGGCGCTGCGATACCTGAACATCGGCCACGGCCACGATAGCGCACATGCACTGCCCGATATAGGCCGCCAGATCCGGGTCCATGCCCGCTATCCGCATTTCGATCTTGAGCGTGCCGGTCGCACCTTCGCCCCAATCGGCCCGCAGATGGGTCGGCGTCAGGCCGCGCTTGGCGAACAGCTCGACGATGCGCGGCAAGACGCCCGGCTCGGCCTGGGCGGTGACGCAAAAGCACGCGGTGAAGGACGTATAATCAGGATCGAATGTGGACATGACAGGCAACCTTTAATTTCGCTTCGGCAATATGAATAGCGCAACGCCGGCCCTGGGAAAGGGCCGGGCTGGTAATTCGAATGCGCGAAGCGGCATGAGATTGCGTGCCCATGGCGCGGTTTATATCGTCTGGGCGCGCCCAGACGCAAGCCCGCATGGCTTTATCGTAAATTGGCCGGTCATCGCGCGGCGTGGTATATGTCCGCGAAATCGTGCAAGGCGGCTCTAAATTGGCAAAACGGACCAAGCGGAAACTTCGTTTAGATGCGCCGACCCGGCTGTTGGCGGGCCGCATCTGGCGCGATTATGTGCGCCATCACCGTGGCAAGATACTGCTCTCGATGCTTTTCATGGTCGCCATTGCGGCGGCGACCGGCGGCCAGGCCCGGCTGATCGAACCAGCGCTCGACCGGGTCCTGGTAACCGGCGACACGCAGTTGGTGTGGATGATTCCGCTGGCGTTCTTCGCCATCTCGGTGCTGAAGGGTTTCGCCAGCTACGGCCAGTCGGTGTTGATGCAGCAGGTCGGTTTGCGCGTCGTCACCACATTGCAAAGCCAGATGTTTGAACGCATCGTCGCCGCCGACCTCGCCTTCATCCAGGGCGACGCGACCGGCAAGCTGATCTCTCGTTTCACCAATGACGTCAATTACCTGCGCAATGCGGTGATCAAGACCGTGACCGGGTCGGTGCGCGATCTGCTGACCGTGATCGTTCTGGTCGGGGTGATGTTCTATACCCACTGGGTCATGGCCATGCTGGTTCTCGTCGTCTTTCCGCTCAGCCTGTGGCCGATTATCTATATCGGCCGGCGGCTGCGGCGGATCGCGGCCAACACCCAGGCCGAACTCGGCGTCCTCACGGCCCTGCTCGACGACGTGTTCAAGGGTGCGCGGCAGGTCAAGGCCTATGGGATGGAAGCGCATGAACAGCAGCGCGCCGACACCATGTTCGAATCGATCTTTCGTTTCGTCCTCAAATCGGCCGCGGTGCGCGCGCGTTCCTATCCGATCATGGAAAGCCTTGGCGGACTGGCGATTGCCTCGGTGCTGTGTTACGGCGGTTATCAGGTGCTGAACGGGGAAACCACGGTCGGCAAGCTGATTGCGTTCCTGACCGCGCTGGTGATGGCCTATCAGCCGGTGCGCGGCCTCGCCGCCATGAACGCCAGCTTGCAGGAAGGGCTGGCCGCGGCGCAACGGATTTTCGCCATGATCGACCATAGGCCGTCGATCGTCGACGCCCCGGATGCAGCGCCCTTGAAAGTCGGCCGCGGCGTGATCCGGCTGGACGGCGTGCATTTCGCTTATGGCGGCGATATTCCAGCCCTGCGCGGCGTGACAATCGATATTCCCGCCGGCGCCACCGTCGCCCTGGTCGGGCCGTCGGGGGCCGGTAAATCGACCGTCCTGAATCTGTTATTACGCTTCCATGACGTATCGGACGGATCGATCACCATCGACGGGCAGGATATCCGCCAGGCGACCATCCAATCGCTGCACCAGTCCATCGCGCTGGTCAGCCAGGAAATCGGCCTGTTCGACATCTCGGTCCGGGACAATATCGCCTATGGCGACCCGCACGCCGATGACGCGGCCATCGTCGCGGCGGCGAAGGCGGCGGCGGCGCACGAGTTCATCGCCGAATTGCCGCAAGGCTACGACACCCGAATCGGCGAACGGGGCCTGCGCCTGTCCGGCGGCCAGCGGCAACGGCTTTCGATCGCCCGCGCGATGCTGCGCGATGCGCCGATCCTGCTGCTCGACGAGGCGACATCGGCGCTCGACACCCAATCGGAACAACAGGTCCGCGCGGCGCTCAAACGCCTGATGGCGAACCGCACCACCCTGGTCATCGCCCACCGCCTGTCCACCATCGCCGATGCCGATATCATCTATGTCCTGGATAACGGCCAAGTGGCCGAACAGGGCACCAATGCCGAATTGCTGGCGCGCGGCGGCCTGTATGCCCGGTTGAGCCGCTTGCAGTTCGGCAATGCCCCGGCGGCGAAGGCCTGATTCGATGTTCCGCCACCTCATGCGCCGCCCCGGCGTCCAGGCCGCGGCGTGCTGGCTGATTGCACGTTATATCCAGCTTGTCTGGCGGACCGGGCGCTGGACCATCATCGGCGACGAGGCGCCGCGCGCGCTCAAAAATGCCGGTACGCCGTTCATTGCCGCCTTCTGGCATGGCCGGTTGCTGATGACCCCTTATGCGTTGGGCGGCGAATCGGCCAATGTCCGGGTGCTGATATCGACCCACCGCGACGGGCGGATCATCTCCCGCGCCATGCAATATTTCAATATCGATACAATATCCGGTTCAAGCTCCAGGGGGGGCGCTGGCGCGTTTCGGCGCGCCGCACGCTTCCTGCGCCACGCCGGCGTGCTGGGCATCACCCCCGATGGGCCGCGCGGCCCCCGGATGCGCGCCAGCGACGGCGTGATCGCCCTCGCCCGGCTGACCGGCGCGCCGATCCTGCCCCTGGCCTATGCAACCTCGCGGCGGATCGTGCTGGGAAGCTGGGACCGTTTTATCGTTCCGCTGCCGTTTGCGCGCGGCACCTTTATCTGGGGAACGCCGATCCGGATCAACCGGGACGCCGACCGCGAAGCCGCCCGCCGCACGGTCGAAAACGCTCTGAACGCGGCGGCGGAACAAGCCGATTCGCTGGCCGGCCAGCCGGCCATCGCCATGGAACGATAACGCCATGGCCGGGCTGAATGTGTATCGCGCTTTGACCAGGCTTGGCGCGCCGCTGATCAACCATGTGCTACGACGCCGATTGGCGGCGGGAAAAGAACATGCCGAACGGTTCGGCGAACGCCAGGGCCTGGCCTCACGCCCACGCCCGCGCGGCCCGCTGGCTTGGATCCACGCCGCCAGCGTCGGCGAGGCGCAATCCGCCCTGGCGCTGATCGAAAAAATGTTACGATCTCGAATCGATCTCCATATCCTGATTACCACCGGCACCGTGACCTCGGCCAGCCTTCTGGCCAAGCGCCTGCCGCCGCGCAGCTTTCACCAGTTCGCGCCGGTCGACCGGCTGGTCTGGGTGCGGCGGTTTCTCGACCATTGGGACCCGGATATGGCGATCTGGATCGAATCCGAATTCTGGCCCAACCTGATCTGGGAAACCGCCGAGCGGCGCATTCCGGCGGTTCTGGTGAATGGCCGGATATCGCGCAAATCGGCGGCGAACTGGCGCTACCTGCCGGGTTTCATTCGCGATATCGTCGGCCGGTTCCAGCTGTGCCTGGCCCAGAGCGAGGACGAGGCCGCGCGCTTCCGCCGGCTTGGCGCGCATCCGGTGCATTGCGTGGGCAACCTCAAATTTTCCGCCGCCGCCCTGCCCGTCGATGAAGCCGAACAGGCGCGGCTGGCCGCCATGCTGTCGTCACGGCCGTTCTGGCTCGCCGCCAGCACCCATCCCGGCGAAGAAGCCACCATCGCCGACG
>PTKA01000251.1 GCA_002937525.1 Alphaproteobacteria bacterium MarineAlpha10_Bin3 | reverse complement strand
GGCGCGGTCGGTAGCGCCGGCATCCTTCATATCGCCGGCCAGCGCCTTCAGCCGCCGCGCCGCCTGGGCATATTGGCCAAGGCCGAGCAAGGACACGGCCGCGCAATGCCGCGCCGCAACGCCGCCGCCGCGCTCCTGCCAGGAAAGCGCTGTCTCCAGCCCCTGATCCGGGTTGATCCGGGCGCGGCGCATGCAATTTTCGTAGGTCCCGCCGTCGATCCGCCGCTGCGCCGCGGTGCCCGGCGGCAATCCGGCGATGATTGCGGCCAAAGCGGCCACGCCAAACCGTCGCAACAGGGTTTTCGTTCCTTGAGCCCACATCCCCCTATCGTCATTATGAGGGCCTTCGAATGCAAGCCCGGACCACCGCCATGCCCCAGGACGATACGCCGCGTCTGTTTTGTTTTGGTCTGGGTTATAGCGCGCGGGCGCTGGCGGCAATGCTGAAGGACGAAGGGTGGCGTATTGCCGGCACCTGTCGCGACGCCGGGGAAAGTGCTGCGCTCGCCGCGCTTGGCTACGAAATTTATCGCTTCGACGACAAAGCAGCGCTGGCCGGGACGACCCATCTGCTGTCCTCGGTACCGCCAGGCCCCGGCGGCGACCCGGTCCTGGAACGCCACGGCGGCGCCATCGCCTGTCTGCCGGATCTGCGCTGGGCCGGATATCTATCGACGACCGGCGTCTATGGCGACCGGAAGGGCGGCTGGGTCGATGAAGCTTCGCCTTTGCGGCCAACCGGCCCGCGCGGGCAACGGCGCCGCGCGGCGGAGGCGGCCTGGGGCGCGCTTGGCCCGCCAATGCATCTGTTCCGGCTGGCCGGCATATACGGGCCGGGCCGCAACGCGCTTGAAACCGTCCGGCGCGGCGGCGCGCGCCGGATCGTCAAACCGGGCCAGGTCTTCAGCCGCATCCATATCGACGATATCGCGGCTGTCCTGCGGGCCTCGATAAAAACGCCGGCGCCGGGCGCGGTCTATAACGTCTGCGACGACGAAGCGGCACCGCCACAAGACGTGATAACCTTCGCCTGCGGTCTGCTGGCGGTCGCGCCGCCGCCCTGCATTGCTTTTGCGGACGCGGAGCTGTCCGATATGGCGCGCAGCTTCTACCGCGACAACAAACGGGTATCGAACCGCCGCATCAAGAGTGACTTGGGCGTAACGCTCCGCTGGCCGACTTACCGCGACGGTCTGCGCGGGCTGCTGGATAGCGGCTGAGTTCATCGACCACATGGCGCAGCTTGGCCAGATCGCCCGGTTGCGAAAGCCGGTGATCGCCATTTTCGATCGACAAGATCTCGATATCGTCGGTGGCGATCGCCGCCGCGACGCGCGTAACATGGGCGGCCGGGATTACCTCATCCAGAAGGCCGTGCAGGATCCGCACCGGACCATCGAAAGAGATTGGGCCGCCAAGCACCAGATGACCGCGCGATTCTTCGATCAGCGCGCGGGTGATCGGATACGGGCCGTCGTCATAGAGCGATGGCCGCAGCCATACCCCCTGGCCCTGAATTTGCCGCCGTCCATCGGCCGGCATGTTCTTCCACAGCAATTCGATGGTAAAATCCGCCGCCGGCGCGATCAGCACCAACCCGGCGACCCGGCCGCGCCGCGCCAGGGCCAGCAGCAACGCCATCCACCCCCCCATCGACGAGCCAACGACAATCTGAGGCCCCTTCGTCACCGCATCGAAAACCGCCAGCAGATCGGCGAACCACGCACCGATCGTACCGTCGGCGAAATCGCCGGACGATGCGCCATGGCCCCGGTAGTCGAAGCGGGTATATTGCTGCCCGCGCGCCCGGCAGAAAGCATCCAGCATGACCGCCTTGTTGCCGGTCATATCGGATTTGAACCCGGCGCAAAACAGCACCCCCGGCAGCGCCACGCCGGTCCGCCCGGCATCGTGACGGTAGGCGATTGTCGTGCCGTCCGGGCGTGCTAATATTGAATGCCGGGTCACCGCGATGGCCTGGTTGCGAAAACGAAACGCTCGATGAAAGAAGAGTATTAACATGGCGGATCGAGAGGTGACCAGCCGGCCGCCGGTCGTGATGCAGGTGTTGCCGGCCCTGGTTACGGGCGGCGTGGAACGGGGTGCAGTCGATGTCGCCATCGCCCTGGTGGACGCCGGCTGGCGCGCCATCGTCGTCTCGTCCGGCGGGCCGATGACGCGCGAGCTGAAACGCGGCGGCGCCGAACATATCGAAATGCCGGTGCATTCCAAGAACCCGATCGTGATGCGCGCCAATGCCGACCGGCTGGCCGCGCTGATCGGCGAAAACGAGGTCGATATCGTGCACGCCCGCAGCCGGGCGCCGGCCTGGTGCACGCGCAACGCAGCACGGCGGCGCGGCGCGCGGTTCGTCACCACGTTTCACGCGACCTATAATCTGGGCCTGCCGCTGAAGCGGCTGTATAATTCGGTCATGGCCAGTGGCGACCGGGTTATCGCGATCAGTCATTTTATCGCCCGGCACGCAATCCAGAACTACCGGATCGATTCGGAACGAATCCGGGTCATTCACCGTGGCATCGATGTTGAAAAATTCGATCCCGCCCAGATCAACCCCGAGCGGTTGATCAAGCTGTCGACGGAGTGGCGGCTGCGCGACGGGGTCCCGGTCATCATGCTGCCCGGCCGGCTGACGCGCTGGAAAGGCCAGCATGTTCTGATCGAAGCCATCGCGCGGTTGCAACGCAACGATATCTGCTGCCTGCTCGTCGGCGGCGAAAAATCACGCGGCGCCTATCGGCGCGATCTCGAAGCCCTGATCGGCAGGCATAGTCTTGGCGGCATCGTCCATCTGGTCGGCGAATGCAATGACATGCCGGCGGCGCTGATGCTGGCCGATGTCGTGGTCTCGGCCTCGACCGATCCGGAAGGATTCGGCCGCGTCATCGTCGAGGGGCAAGCGATGGGCCGGCCCGTCATCGCCGCCGATCACGGTGCCAGCCGCGAGCTGATCATCCCGGACGAAACCGGATGGCTGACCCGGCCCGGCGACCGGGCAGCGCTCGCAGCCGCGCTGGAAACCGCTATCGCGCTCGATACGGACGCGCGCGAAGCCCTGGCGGCGCGGGCCATTGCGCGGGCGCGTGAACATTTCAGCAAGCAGGCGATGTGCCGCGCGACCTTGGAGGTATATCGTGAAGTGATCGAGGAAACGATGGCCGACAGCGAAGCGGCGGCGTGACCGGGCGGCGAATTCTGGTCATAAAGCTCGGTGCGCTGGGTGACTTCGTGCAGGCGCTCGGTCCGTTCGCAGCGATTCGCCGCCACCATGCCGGCGACGAAATCACCCTGCTGACCACGCAACCCTATGCAGCGCTGGCCAGAAACAGCGGCTATTTCGACGATATCTGGATCGACGAACGGCCGCCCTGGTGGCGGTTTGGCACCTGGCTGGCGCTGAAACGCCGGCTGAATGGGGGCACCTTCGCACGGATATACGATTTACAGACCTCGCGCCGCTCGGGCCGGTACTTCGCGCTGCTGGCGCGGCCAAAACCGGAATGGAACGGCATTGCGCACGGCTGTTCCCATCCCCATGACAATCCCGGCCGGGATTCGATGCACAGTATCGAACGCCAACGCGAACAGCTTGGCGCCGCCGGAATCGCCGATGTTGCGCCGCCGGATGTCTCATGGATCGACGGTGACGCCGATGCGTTCGGCCTGGAAGCCGGTTTCGTATTGCTGGCGCCGGGCGGATCGGCGCATCGCCCGGCCAAACGCTGGCCGCAAGACAGCTATGCGGCGCTGGCGCAAAGTCTGGCCGGCCAGGGCCACCAACCGGTGCTGATCGGCGCCGGCGACGAAACGGCGCGCAATGCCGCGATCGCGCTGGCCTGTCCGCTTGCCGTCAACCTGACCGGGCGGACGTCCCTGGCCGACCTCACCCGCCT
>PTKA01000250.1 GCA_002937525.1 Alphaproteobacteria bacterium MarineAlpha10_Bin3 | reverse complement strand
CCTTTGGGTTTTACAGGTCGCGAACGTCGATAACGCCGGAGATCGCCTTGACTGCGGCGCGCATGGCGACCGATATCGCATAGCCGCCGGGCAGATCAATTTCGATCTCCCGGTCCGGCATCTCCAGCATCAGGCGGACGCGGCCAGCACCCTTCTCGCCATGATCGCGGAACATGCTGGCCAGGCTCGGTAACGGCGTCTTGTCGCGCATGAAAATGCACAGACCGGCGGCGGCCCGCGCGGCGGCCTCGGCCAGCGGCTGAATGTTCTGGGCGGTCAGCCTGACGATGTCGTTCCGGCGCTGCACATCGACCGTAGCCAGAAGCGGCACGCCCAATTCCAGCAACTCCCGGCACATTGCCAGCACTTCGGAAAACACCGTGATTTCATAGTCGCCGCTGGCATCCGACATTTGCACGAACGCCATCTTGGCGCCGCGCGACGAGGTCGTGAAACGGCGCGACATCACGATACCGGCCAGTTTGATCCGCCCTTCGCCCATCCGCCCGGACGACACCGCCGACGATTCGACCACGCCCAGCCTGGCGCAGGTCGCGGCGTAGGACCGCAGCGGATGCGACGAAAGATAGAACCCCACGGCCTCGAATTCCTGTTGCAGGCGTTCCTGGGCCGGCCAGTCCTCGACCGCCGGCAAGGGCGGCGGCGGCGCCGTGGTATCGCCGAATAGATTGACTTGGTTGCTCTGGCGGTCGTTCTGCGCCGCACTGGCGTGACGGACCAGCATTTCGACCGCGTCGAACAGCTGATGGCGGTTAGGGTTGAGCCCGTCGAAGGCGCCGGCCCGCACCAGATTTTCGATCTGGCGCTTGTTGAAAACCTGGGTCCCGAGGCGGTCGGCAAAATCGAAAACCGAGCGGAACGGCCCCTTGGCCGCGCGTTCGGCGACCACGGCCGCCATCGCCGCCGAACCGACATTCTTCAGCGCCGCCAGCGCGTAGCGTATCGCCGGCGGTTCATCCTCGCGTTCCTCGACCAGGAAATCGGCCCCCGAATGGTTGATGTCCGGCGGCAGCAAGGCGATGCCCATGCGGTCGAGTTCGGCCCGGAACAGGCTGAGTTTATCGGTATTGCCGATATCCTCGCTCATCGAGGCGGCGAGGAATTCGAGTGGATAATTGGCCTTCAGATAGGCCGTCTGATAGGCGACCAGCGCATAGGCGGCGGCGTGCGATTTATTAAAGCCATAGCCGGCGAATTTCGCCACCTGATCGAATATTCGCCCCGACAGCGCCGCAGTGGCGCCGCGCTTCAGCGCGCCATCGACGAAATCCTCGCGCTGCGCGTCCATTTCCGACTGGATCTTCTTGCCCATCGCCCGGCGCAGCAGATCGGCACCGCCAAGCGTGTAGCCGGACAAGGTCTGGGCGATCTGCATGACCTGTTCCTGATAGATCATGATTCCGTAGGTTTCCTTCAGGATTTCTTCCAGCGAATCATGCAGATAGTCGATCGGTTCCTGGCCGTGCTTGCGCCGGATGAAACTGGGGATGTTGTCCATCGGCCCCGGCCGGTACAAAGCGACCACGGCGATGATATCCTCGAAGCGGTCCGGCTTCAGCTTTTTCAGCACGTCGCGCATACCGGAACTTTCCAGCTGGAACACCCCGGTGGTGTCGGCGCGGCACATCATCGCGTAGGTTTTTTCGTCGTCGAGCGGAATTCGTTCCAGATCGACCTCAATCCCGCGCCGTTGCAGCCGCTTGACCGCGGCGGCCAGCACGGTCAGCGTTTTCAGGCCAAGAAAATCGAACTTAACCAGTCCCGCCTTTTCAACGAACTTCATGTTGAACTGGGTGACCGGCATGGTGGAGCGCGAATCCCGGTACAGCGGCACCAGTTCGTTCAGCGGACGGTCGCCGATCACGACCCCGGCCGCATGGGTCGATGCGTGCCGGTACAGCCCTTCCAGCTTCAGCGCCATGTCGATCAGCCGGGCGACGCTGGGGTCCTCTTCACGCATCTGCGCCAGCAACGGCTCGTCCGCCAATGCCTGGGTCAGGCTGACCGGATTGGCCGGGTTGTGCGGCACCAGCTTGCTGATGCGGTCGACCTGGCCATAGGGCATTTCCAGGACGCGCCCGACATCGCGCAGCACCGCGCGGGCTTCGAGCTTGCCGAAGGTGATGATCTGGGCGACCCGGTCGGCGCCATATTCGCGCTGCACATAATGGATCACGTCATCGCGGCGGTTCTTGCAGAAATCGATATCGAAATCGGGCATCGATACCCGCTCCGGATTGAGGAAGCGTTCGAACAGCAAGCCCCACCGCAGCGGGTCCAGATCGGTGATCGTCAAGGCCCAGGCGACGACCGAACCGGCCCCAGATCCCCGGCCCGGCCCGACCGGAATGTCCTGCTGCTTGGCCCATTGAATGAAATCGGCGACGATCAGGAAATAGCCCGGAAACCCCATCTGCTGGATCACCCCCAGCTCATAATCGAGCCGTTCAAGGTAGGGTTTGGCGATGGCTTCGCGTTTAGCCGGATCGTCATCTGGCGCAAAGATCTGCTTTTCCAGCCGCGCGTTCAGACCGTCTTGCGACATCCGCTGCAGCACGTCGATTTCGCTGCGTCCTTCCAGCTTGGTATAGGCCGGCAGGATCGGGGCCAGCGTATCGGGCATGAAGGCGCAGCGTCGGGCGACCACCAGGGTATTGTCGAGCGCTTCGGGAAGATCGGCGAAGAGTTCGCGCATTTCCGCCGCCGACTTGAAATAATGTTCCGGCGTCGCGCGCCGCCGGTCCTGGCGCGACACCGTCGCCCCGGCGGCGATGCACAGCAAGGCGTCCTGCGCCTCATACATGGCCGGATCGGCGAAAAAGACCTCGTTGGTCGCCACCAAAGGCAGGTTTTTGGCGTAAGCCAGTTCGATAAAAGCCGCTTCCAGCGCATCTTCGGCCGCCAGCCCGTGGCGCATCAATTCGATGTAAAGGCGGCCCTCGAACATCGCCGCCAGCCGGTCCGTCATGGCGTCCGCATCGTCGCGCCGGCCTTCGCGCAACAGCCGCCCGACCGGGCCGTCGATGCCGCCGCTCAAGGCGATCAGCCCATTGCTATGGGCGGCCAGATCGTCGATCGCGATCTGGGCCGAATCTTCGGCCGCCGAATCAAGGTACGAACGGCTCACCAGGGACAACAGATTGCGGTAGCCTTGTTGCGACTGGACCAGCAGGACCAGACAATCGGAACCCGGCGCGCCGCCGCCTGAAAGGGCGTCTTCGCCGCGCTTCAGCGCGATCTGGCAGCCGATGACCGGTTGCACGCCGGCGTCGCGCGCGGCCAGCGAAAATTCCAGCGCACCGAACAGATTTCCGGTATCGGCCACGCCGACCGCGGGCATACCGCCGTCAACGCACAGCGCCACCAAATCTGGAATCTTGATCGCGCCTTCGGACAAAGAGAACGCGTCATGGACCCTCAGATGAACGAAATCCGCATGTGGCATACAGCGAGACTACACAACGTCCAACCGGCTGTCATCCCGAACAGGTTGCGAACATATGGTAGGAAAGCCGATTTTTTTGGCCAGATATAGCGTAAATGCCGGATTCAGACGCGCTGGTGACCGGCGACAAGAATGCCGTCCTCGATCCGGACCGTGCGGTCCAGCCGCGCCGCCAGATCGAGGTTATGGGTGGCGATCAACGCCGCCAGGCCAATGCCGCGCACGAAGGACAAAAACAGGCCCAGGACCTCGTTGTACCAGCCGACTGTCTTGGGTGATTTTCCCTCTGTCCGGTTATTTACCTCGAAGTGCTGCATGAGCACCGAGAGGTCGGTATTAGACTTATCCATCTCTTCCCACCTGAGGTTCTTCTTCCTGGTCATGATAATTCCTTGCCTCCGTTTCGTAGAAGTGTCTGAGAGGCAAGCATCTGGGACCTAGAACCTAAGGACCTAAA